>JAEXTU010000247.1 GCA_023453335.1 Pseudomonadota bacterium
GCGGGGGGCGGGGGGGACCGGGCGGCCGGGGGCGGCCTGGCGGGCGAGGCCGCAGGCGACACCTACGTGTCCATCGAGCAGTTCTACGGCTCCAACTATGCGGACACCCTGAGCGGCGACGCCGGGGACAACTATTTCCAAGGCGTGGGCGGCGACGATCTGCTGATCGGCGGCGCGGGCAAGGACAGCCTGTACGGCGGCGACGGCAACGACCTGGTGCAGGGCGGCGCGGACGACGACCGGCTCTACGGCGATGCGGGCGACGACAGCCTGTACGGCGGCGATGGTTCGGACATGCTCTGGGGCGGGGCCGGTGCGGACGTGCTGGACGGCGGCGCGGGTACGGACATCGCACTCTACACCATGGCCACCTCCGGGGTGGGGATCGACCTGTCCGCCGGCGGAGGCCAGTCTGGCGAGGCCGCGGGCGACACCTACGTGTCCATCGAGCAGTTCTACGGCTCCAACTATGCGGACACCCTGGTGGGCGACGCCGGGGACAATTTCTTCCAGGGCGTGGGCGGCGACGATCTCCTGAACGGCGGCGCGGGCAAGGACACCCTGTATGGCGGCGACGGCAACGACCTGGTGCAGGGCGGCGCGGACGACGACCGGCTCTACGGCGACGCGGGCGACGACAGCCTGTACGGCGGCGACGGCGCGGACATGCTCTGGGGCGGGGCCGGCGCGGACCTCATGGACGGCGGCGCGGGCGTGGACATCGCCCTGTACACCACGGCCACGTCCGGGGTGGGCATCGACCTGGCGGCCGGCGGCGGCGTGTCCGGCGACGCCACGGGCGACACCTACGTGTCCATTGAGCAGATCTACGGCTCCAACTTTGCGGACACCCTGTCCGGCGACGCCGGGGACAACTATTTCCAGGGCTTTGCCGGCGACGACATCCTGGTGGGCGGGGCCGGCAAGGACACCCTGTACGGCGGGGACGGCAACGACCTGGTGCAGGGCGGCGCGGGCGACGACCGGGTCTACGGTGACGCGGGCAACGACACCCTGTCCGGCGGGGACGGCACCGACATGCTCTGGGGCGGGGCCGGCGCGGACGTGCTGGACGGCGGTGCGGGTGTGGACATCGCCCTGTACACCACGGCCACGTCCGCGGTGCGGATCGACCTGTCGGCCGGTGGCGGCCTGGCGGGCGACGCCGCGGGCGACATCTACGTGTCCATCGAGCAGATCTTCGGCACCAACTACGCGGATACCCTGACCGGCGACGCCGGGGACAACTATTTCCAGGGCATGGGCGGCGACGACATCCTGTCGGGCGGGGACGGCAAGGACACCCTGTACGGCGGGGACGGCAACGACCTGGTGCAGGGCGGCGCGGGCGACGACCGGGTCTACGGCGACGCGGGCAACGACTGCCTGTACGGCGGCGACGGCGCGGACATGCTGGCGGGCGGGGCCGGTGCGGACCTGCTGGATGGCGGCGCGGGCCTGGACTACGCCCTGTACACCACGGCCACGGCCGCGGTCTGGGTGGACCTGGCCCAAGGCCGGGGCCTGGCGGGCGAGGCCGCAGGCGACACCCTGGTGGGCGTCGAATCGGTCATCGGCTCGGGCTTTGCGGACACCCTGGTGGGCGACGCCGGGGACAACTATCTCATGGGCTACGCGGGCAACGACAGCCTGACCGGCGGGGCCGGGCACGACGTGCTGCAGGGTGGGGACGGCAACGACACCTATCTGTTCAAGAGCGGCGACGGCGCGGACACCATCACCGACACCGGCGGCACGGACACCCTGGCCCTGGGCTCCGGCATCCTGGCCGCGGACGTGGCCCTGTTCATGTCCGGTGGCAACCTGGTGGTGGGCCTGGCGGGCTCGGACCAGGTGACGGTGACCGGGCAGTCCACGCCAGCCACCGCGGTGGACCAGATCACCCTGTCCAGCGGAGCCTATCTCACGGCCGCGGACATCAGCCAGGTGGTTTCGGACATGGCCAGTTTCGCGGCCAGCCACGGCATCTCCCTGACTTCGGTCAACGACGTGAAGAACAGCCCGGACCTCATGAACATCGTCGTAAACTCGTGGCACCAGCCGTAAGCACTGGAAAGTTTCCGCACACGGGGCTTCCCGGCCGCAGGGCAGGGAAGCCCGTGTTTTTGCTGCCGGCGGCCGTGGCCGCCCTGCTGGTTTGCCTGTTCACCGCCCCGCGCGTGGCTCCGGCCGCGGACCTGGACTTCGCCCGGGTCCTGGACGCCGCCCTGGCCCGTTCCCACGACCTGACCCTGGCCCGCATGGACGTCGAATACAAGGAGGAGACCGTCTCCGAGGTGGTCTACGACTTCCTGCCCACGGTGAGCCTGTCCGGGACCAACGAGTACATCAAGGACCTCTCGGGCGACGGGGTCACCACCGCGGTGGGCGACTCGGTGCTCACCGCGTCCACGTCCTACCAGAACAGCTACTCCACCAACCTGCGCTGGCGGCTCATCGACTTCGGGGCGACCTTCAAGAAGTACGAGGCCGCGGCCCTGGATGCGGAGTCGAGCAAGGCCGGCCTGGGCAAGGCCGCGCTGGACCTGAAGGTGCAGGTCCTGCACCTGTACCGGGACGCCCTGTCCGCGGCCCGGGAGGTGGAGGCCAGGCAGGAGATGCTCCCCCTGCTGCAGGAGGCCGCGGCCATCCAGGATCGGCTGTACGCGGCCGGCCGGGTGGGCCGGGTGCCGGTGGTGGAGAGCGGCCTGCGCGCCTCCCGCACCGCCCGGGAACTGCGGGAGCTGTCCCTGAACCTGTCCTCGGCGCTGAAAAAGCTCACCCTGTACACCGGCGAGGAGTACCCCGAGTCCGGCGCCACCCTGGCCGACCTCACCCCGGGCAGCGGGGCGGCCGACCTGGCCTGGGATGCGGCAAGGCATCCGGAGATGCGCCAGTACGCCCTGGCCATCCAGAGCAAAGAGGCGCAGCGGGAGATGGTGGTGCGCAGCATGTTCCCCACCCTGGACGCCTATTACCAGTACAACTACTACGGGGCCGACCCCAAGAGCTACGCCGCGGCGCGGGACGAGGTGACCGAGCGCAGCTACCGGGTGGGTGTGACCGTCGCGGTGCCCATCTCCGAGGACCTGCGCAAGCTGCACACCCTGCGCAGGGCCGAGCTGGAGGCCGCCAGGCTGCGCGAGCAGCGGGACAAGAAGCTGGAGGAACTCACCCAGAGCTATCTGGACCTCAAGGCGCGTTACGCCTACTACCAGGAGGACGTGCACATGCGCTCGGCCATGCTCGAGGACGTGGAGGCCGAACTGGGCATGCTCACCCGCCTGCTGGAGGGGCAGGCCGCGGACCGCGCCAGCTACCTGGACCAGAAGGTGGCCCTGCTCGCCCAGAAGCTGGACCTGGAAAAGGGGCTGGTGGCCAGCGCCGCGGCGCAGATGGAGTTGGAATTCCTCGCGGAGGCGACCCGCTGATGCAGACCGGACTCATGTGCCTGGAAGTGGCCGCCGCCCTGAACAAGGTCCCCATGGACTCCCGGGCCCTGGTCAGGGAGTACGGGATCGGGGAAGGGGAGCTTGAGCTGGACGTGCTTCTGCGCGTGGCGCGGGGCCTGGGCTTCCGGGCCCGGGTCAAGGAGCTGCCCCTGGAGCAGGTGGCGGCCAAGTATCCCCTGCCGGCCCTGGCCTGCGTGCGGGGCGGAGGCTACGTGGCGCTCCTGGCGGTGAAGCCCGAGGAGCAGCAGGTCCTGGTCTTCGTGCCCGGCGAGAAGGGGGCCAAACCTCTGGGCTTCGCGGAGTACGCGGCCCTCACCGACGGCCGGCTGGTGGTCCTGAGCCACCGCAAAACCATGGCCCTCATCCGCTTCGGGTTCGGCTGGTTCTACCAGGAGATCCTGCGCTTCAAACGGGTCATCGGCGAAGTGCTGCTGGGCTCCTTCGTGGTCCAGCTCTTCGGCCTGGTGACCCCGCTCTTCACCCAGGTCATTTTGGACAAGGTCATCGTGCACCGCAGCATGACCACCCTGGAAGTGCTGGCCGTGGCCTTCGTGGCCATCGCGGTGTTCGAGCTCCTGCTCAACCTGGCCCGCAACTACATCTTCATCCACACCACCAACAAGATCGACGCCAAGCTCGGCTCACTGCTCTTCAAGCATCTCCTGTCCCTGCCCTGCATGTTCTTCGAGGCGCGGCGGGTGGGCGACATCATCGCCCGGGTGCGCGAGTTGGAGAACATCCGCAGCTTCGTGGCCAACAAGTCGGTCTCGGTCATCATCGACCTGTTCTTCTCCCTGGTCTTCGTGGTCATCATGGCCCTGTACAGCATGACCCTGACCCTGGTGGTGCTGGGCATCGTGCTCTCCATCGCCCTCCTGTACCTGGCGGTCACCCCGGAGTTCCGGCGGCGGCTGGACAAGAAGTTCGTCATGGGCGCCCAGTCCAATTCCTACCTGGTGGAGGCGGTGACCGGGATCCAGACCGTCAAGGCCCTGGCCATCGAAGGGAGCATGCACAAGACCTGGGAGGACCGACTGGGCGAGTACGTGGCCGCCAGCTTCCGTCTGGGCAACATGGCCAACACCTTCCAGGCCATCGCCGGCCTGCTCCAGAAGCTCATGACCATCACCATCCTCTTCCTGGGGGTGCGGATGGTCATCGCCAGCGAGTTGACCATCGGCCAGCTCATCGCCTTCCAGATGCTCTCCGGCCAGTTCACCGGCCCGGTGATCCGACTGGTGAACCTGTGGAACGAGTTCCAGCAGGCCCTGCTCTCGGTGGACCGGCTCTCGGACATCCTGAACCATCCCACCGAGGTGCAGAGCTCGAGCGCCATCACCCTGTCCCGGCTCGAGGGCGCGGTGCGCTTCGACAAGGTGGGCTTCGCCTACACCCCGGGCGGCCCTCTGGTGCTCCAGGACATCGCCTTCGCGGTGCAGCCGGGCATGAAGGTGGGCATCGTGGGCCGCAGCGGCAGCGGCAAGAGCACCCTGACCAAGCTGGTGCAGCGGCTGTACCTGCCGCGCAGCGGGTCCATCTATCTGGACGGGGTGGACCTGAACCACGTGAACCCGGCCTGGCTGCGCCACAACATCGGGGTGGTGCTGCAGGAGAACTACCTGTTCAGCGGGACCATCCGGGACAACATCGTCATGGCCCGGCCCGATGCGAGCATGGAGCAGGTGCTGGAGGTGGCGCGCATGGCCGGGGCGGACGAGTTCATCGCCACCCTGCCCGAGGGGTACGACACCCAGGTGGGCGAGCGGGGCGCGGCCCTGTCCGGCGGCCAGCGCCAGCGGGTGGCCATCGCCCGGGCCCTGTTGCCCAACCCCCGCATCCTGATCTTCGACGAGGCCACCTCGGCCCTGGACTACGAGTCGGAGATGATCATCCGCAACAACGTGGAGGCCATCCGCAAGGGCCGGACCATGTTCATCATCTCCCACAAGCTGCCCATCGTGCGGGATTGCGACCTGATCCTGGCCATGGACCAGGGCCGCATCGTGGAGATGGGCACCCACGCCGAGCTCATGGCGCAGCAGGGGTACTACCACAACCTCTATACCATG
>JAEXTU010000259.1 GCA_023453335.1 Pseudomonadota bacterium
GTGGTGCTGCAGGCGGCCATCGGCAACAAGATCATCGCCAAGGAGCGGGTGGCCCCCCTGCGCAAGGACGTGACCGCCAAGTGCTACGGCGGCGACATCACCCGCAAGCGCAAGTTGTTGGAAAAGCAGAAGGAAGGCAAGAAGCGCATGAAGAAGATGGGGAACGTCGAGATTCCCCAGGAAGCCTTCCTGGCGGCCCTGAAAGCCGGGGACGACTAGCCCCCACGCGCATCCCGCCCCGCCCGGGGCGATTCGAGGTACCCATGAATCCCACGGTAAAAATGGTCAAGGAGTACGCCGAGGCGCTCATCATCGCCCTGGTCCTGGCCCTGTTCATCCGCACCTTCGTGGTGCAGGCCTTCAAGATCCCCTCGGAGTCCATGCTCCAGACCCTGCAGGTGGGCGACCACCTGCTGGTGAACAAGTTCATCTACGGCATCAAAATCCCCTTCACCGGCCGCACCCTGATCCCGGTGTCCTCGCCCCACTTCCAGGACATCATTGTCTTCGAATAACCGGAGGACCCCTCGAAGGATTTCATCAAGCGGGTCATCGGCCTGCCCGGGGACACCGTGGAGCTCCGCAAGGGCGTGCTCTTCCGCAACGGGGAGGAGGTGCAGGAGCCCTACCTGGCCAAGCTGCCGCCCAAGGCCATGACCATGTACCTGGCCGAGTTCGGCCCGGTGACCGTGCCCGAGGGCAAGTATTTCGTCATGGGCGACAACCGCAACAACTCCCACGACTCCCGCTACTGGGGCTTCGTGGACCACTCCGCCATCCTGGGCAAGGCCTGGATCATCTACTGGTCCTGGGAGTCGCTCTTCAACATTCGTTGGGACCGCCTCGGCCCCCTCGTGCGCTAGGCGGGGACGCCGCGAAAACAGAGGGCCGGGTGCAAACCCGGCCCTTTTTGTTTATTCGAGCGGGAGGGACTAGGCCCGTCGGGCCACGAACTTGCCCAGGGTCTGGTCCGTGCCCAGGATGTGGTCGTGGATCCAGTTCTGGGCGAAGACCAGGAACTCGGGCAGGCTCACGTCCTTGCCCTCGTTGAGGCCCTGCAGGAAGTCCAGGGCCAGGTTGGTGCACTCCATGTGCTCGCTCATGTGCTTGTCGTACTCGGGGTAGGCGTCGGGATCCATGAGCGCCTCCTCGGTGGCGAAGTGCTCCACCACGTAGTCGCACAGGCGCTGCAGGGCCTTGGCCGCATCCTCCCGGCCGGCGCCCGCCTGCACCGCGGCCTCGGTGTCGTTGACCAGGGCCAGGAGCTGCTGGTGCTGGGCATCCACCTCCGGCACTCCGATGGACATGCTGTCGCTCCACGTCATCATGGCGTTTCCCCCCGTGGTTACTTGAACTTGAAGCGTTGGACGGCCTTCCAGTCCTTGCCCGGCTTGTTCTCCAGGAGCCGCCGCGTGCGCTGGCAATACATGGCGGCCAGGGTGTCGGCCGGCGCGACCTCGTGCATGGCGGTGAATTCGGCCAGGGCCTTTTCCCACTGCACGGTGCGGTAGAGGGTGATGGCCCGCTCCCAGCGGGAGCAGAAGCCCAGCATGGGCCGCGGCGCGGCCACGTCCGGGTAGGGGCTCTGGGGCATGGCTCCCACCAGCTCGTACACCGCCAACGGCTCGCTGGCTCCCTTGGGCACCACCACGTCCACGGACCGGAACAGGAAATTCTTTTTGGCCCGCTCCCGCACGTCGCGGCTGGCCAGGATGCGGGTGGCGTAGTACTTGTTCATGCCCTCCAGCCGGCTGGCCAGGTTCACGGTGGAGCCCAGCGCGGTGTAGTTCATGCGGTCCGTGGCGCCCACGTTGCCCACCACCGCCTGGCCCACGTGCAGCCCCACCCGGGTGCGCAGCACCGGCTTGCCCGCGTCCAGGCTGCAGCAGCCCAGGCTCTCCGAGGCCCTGGACAGGCGCAGGGCCGCGGCGCAGGCCCGCTCCACGTGGTCCTCGGATTCCACCGGGGCGTTCCAGAAGGCCATGACCGCGTCGCCGATGAACTTGTCGATGGTCCCGCCCGAGTCCAGGATGGCCTGGCCCACGGCCTGGAAGTATTCGGACATGCAGCCCATGAGGTCTTCCGGGGCCAGGTTCTCGGAGATGGGCGTGAAGTTCTCCACGTCGGTGAAGAGCAGGGTGATCTCCCTCCGCTCCCCGCCCAGGACCGGGTCCTTGCCCGAGGTCACGAACTGCTTGACCAGGGAGCGCGGCAGGTAGCGGGAGAAGGTGTTGAGCGCCGTGCGCATGCTGGCCACCGCGTCGCCCAGCCTGGCCACTTCCTCGATGCGCGAGGAGACCAGTTCGTTGGAGTCGAGGTCCAGGTTGCGGATGCGGTCGGCCTCGTCGGTGAGCTGGCGCAGGCTTCGGGACACCCGGCTCACGGCCAGGACCACCAGCGGGATGCCCGCGGCCAGCAGCGCCAGGGCGAAGAACAGGCTCTGGTTCCGGGTGCGGGCCATGGGGCCGGTGAACTCGTCCACCCGGGCGGCCAGGGCCAGGTAGGTCCAGCCCGACCCCAGCTCAGACTGGGCCTGGATCTGGGCCAGGTAGGGCACGCCATCCACCTCCAGCCGGAACTGGGGCAGGGGCCCGCGCCCGTTCGCCACGAAGGCATTGAACACGGCCTGGGCCACCGGGTCCTCCAGGTCGTTCACCGCGGAGCGTACCAGGGTCTCCTTGCCGTCTGCGTCGACGCCCACCTTGGCCACCTTTTCCGGGTCGGGATAGGCCAGGAGCCTGCCATCCACATCGAAGAGGAAGGCGAAACCGGTGGCGCCGATCTTCTCCGCGCGCAGGAAGCGGGACAGGGAATCCAGGGTCATGTCCGCTCCGAACACCCCGGGCACATGGCCCGGGACCTGGCGGGCCACGGTGAGGCCCAGGTCCCGGGTGCTGGTGAACACGTAGAGGTCGGTCATGACCGGGTCGTCGCTGCCCAGGGCGGCCTTGTACCAGGGCCGCGCCCGCGGGTCGTACTCGGCGGGCTTGGCGTTGGAGGTGCCCACGGTCCGGCCGGAGTAGTCCAGGAAGCGCCAGGTCTCGCTACGGGAGGCCCCGGCGTGGGCGATGCGGCGCAGGACGAAGCGGGTGTCCGCCGGCGCGCCCAGCAGGGGGGCGACCTCGGGCCGGGTCACCAGGGAGATGACCTGGAAGAAGTCGCCGTTCGCGAACCCGGTGTACAGGGAGTAGACCTGGGGGTTCTCGGCCATGACGTCCAGGTACATGGGCAAGAGGGGCTGGCGGAAGTCCTCGCCCGCCTCGAACGACACTCCGGGAATGAGGTGGGAGTGGTCGCTCAGGAGCCGGAGGGGCTGGACCAGCAGCCGGGTCTTGAGCTCCACCTTCTCGCTCACCTGGCGCATGATGTCCCCGGCCATCTCCAGGGCGGCGGCGGAGTTGCGTGTGTAGTTGAACCAGGCCAGCACCCCGGCCAGGCACACGATGGAGGCCAGGAACAGGCTGACGATGGCGGACCGCAGGTCGATCCGGCGGGCCGTGCGCGCCGGGGGGGCGGGCAACGGGGTGTCGGTGGCAGCGGGGGGCATGGTGTGCCGAGTATACGCGTAATTCAATGCGTTGCAATAACGATTAAAAAAATAGCGGAGCACGGCTGCTCCGGAGGAAGAACCCCGGATGCAGGAAGGAGTTCCAGGCAGGGGCCGCCGCGATTCGGATGGGTGGGGGTCGGAGAATTGAAGGCTCAAATAAAGATCAGCGGCCGGGCCGATCGTAGCGGTCCAGGTCGCCGGGCCGCTCGCCAAAGCAGGTGTCCGCGGCGCGGGGCCGGCCCATGGCGAGCAGTTCGCTCACCGTGGCCAGGGCGAAGCCGCGCCGGGCCAACTCGGGCAGGATGATCTCCAGGGCCTGCGCCGTGTGCCGGCCGCGTCCGTTGGCGTGGTAGACCACGATGGAGCCGGGACGCACCCGGCGCAGCACCTCGCGGGCCATGTCCGCGGCCGCAAGCCCGGGGGTGGGGTCCCCGGAAACCACGTCCCACTGGATGGCGGGCAGCCCGGCCCGGGCCAGGTCCTCCAGGGCCGCGGCGTTGCACGCGCCATAGGGGAAGCGCCACAGGCACAGGCCGGCGGGCACCGCGCCCATTTCGCTGGCCAGGCCCCGGGCCGCGGCTCGGGCGGCCAGGCCCTCCCGCACCCGGGCGTAGGCGGCCAGGGTGAGGGCGATCTCCTGCTCCCGGCCGGCCGCATCCAGCAGCCGGGGGTTGCGGTGCATCCAGCCGTGCCCGCCCAATTCGAAGCGAGGGTCGGCGGCCAACTGTGCGGCCCGCTCCGGGTGGGTGGCCAGCCATTTGCCCGAGGCGAAGAAGGTGGCCCGGGCCGCGTGGCTGCGCAGGGCCTCCACCACGTCCGCGGCATAGCCCGCGGTTTCCCGCGCGGTCTCGCAGAGGTCGAAGGTCAGGGCCAGGGCCTTGGCGCCCTGGGGCAGATCCACCGAGCGGATGGAGCCGCGCAACGCCGCGGGCAGGGGAGAGCGGGGCAGCGGGGCAGCGGGCGGCGCCGCCACCGGCGGCGCGGTGCGGACCGCGGCGGCTTCGGCCGGGCTGCCGCGCAACTCCTGCGGGGTCCACAGCC
>JAEXTU010000286.1 GCA_023453335.1 Pseudomonadota bacterium
GGCCGCGCTCAAGCGCCTGGCCGCGTCGCACGGCCCGGCCGCGGCCCGGCGCAAGGGCATCTTCTACCAGGCCTTCATCGACAACGTGCACAAGTACGGCCGGGTGCAGGAGATGGACCTCATGTTCCACTACTTCATGGCCATGCGCGACCCGCTCCTGCCCCTGCGCTTCACCCCGGTGGGCATGAAGCTCCTGGCCAAGGGCAAGCTGCACCCGCCGGACGGGCGGCGCAAGGGCGTGCTGGACGACCTCTTCGCCCGGGTGCGGGAACTGGAGGGAAACCCATGAGCTACGCCTACTACCCTGGCTGCTCCCTAACCGAGAGCGCCCAGGAATACGACGTGTCCACCCGGCTGGTGTTCGAGCGCCTCTGCCTGGGCCTGGCCGAGATCGAGGACTGGACCTGCTGCGGGGCCTCGGCCGTGGACGCGGTGAGCGGGCTCCTGGCCCTGGCCCTGCCCGCCCGCAACCTGGGCCTGGCCGCCCGGCAATTCCCGGGCAAGGACGTGCTGGCCCCGTGCAGCGCCTGCTACCTCAACCACCTGCGGGTGCAGGAGATGACCCGACACGACCGCACGCTGGCCCACACCGTGAATGCGGCCATCGCCGGCGAAGGGCTGGCCCTGGACCCCGGGGTGCGGGTGCGCCACCTCCTGGACGTTCTCAGCAACGACGTGGGGCCGGAACGCATCGCCAAGGCGGTGCTCATGCCCCTCACCGGCCTCACCGTGGCCCCTTACTACGGCTGCCAGGCCCTGCGGCCCTATCCAGTGTTCGACGACCCGGAGCGGCCCAGCAGTATGGACCGCATCCTCACCGCCCTGGGCGCCACGGTGCTGGACTGGGACAAGCGGGCGACGTGCTGCGGGGCCTCGCTCATGGCCACCGACCAGCACACCGCCCTGCGCGCGGTGGCGGGGATCCTCTCCGCCGCGGCCGAGGCCGACTGCGTGGCCACGGTCTGCCCGCTCTGCTCCATGAACCTGGAGGCCTACCAGAAGCAGGCGCTCCGGGGCCGGGACGCGGCCCGGGAAGTGGCCGTGGTCTATCTCCCCCAGCTCATGGGCCTGGCCATGGGCATGGGCAACGACGACGTGCTCCTGTCCAAGAACCTGGCGCTCACCGAACGGCTGAACGCGGCCCTGGACAGGAACAGCCGGCACGCGAACGTCGCGAGCTGGAGGTCTGACAACCACTGAAGGAGGGTGTCGCCATGTTCAAGGACATCATCATCGCGGTGACGCCGTCGGAAGTCTGCGACTGTGCCGCGGACACGGCCTTCGGCTTCGCCCAGCGCTTCGACGCCAGGCTGAACCTGGTCCACGTGGTGGGGCTCGGCCAGGGCTGGGGCCACATGGAGCACCTGGAGGCCGACGGCACCACCGAACGCATCAAGCGGGACATCGCCGAGTTCTACAAGGACAAGCTCAAGGGCGTCGAGAACTTCAAGATCACGGTGATCCCGGGCATCCCGCACAACGAGATCCTGCGCATCGCCCGCACGGACAACGCGGACCTCATCATCATGGGGCCGCACACCAAGGAGTACGAGGAGCGCCGCGCCAAGATGTGGGGCATGGCCGGCTCAACCCTGGAGCGGGTGTCCCAGAAGGCCCGCTGCCCGGTGATGATCGTGACCAAGCAGACCCCCTACGGCGAGCAGAGCTTCAAGAACTTGGTGGTGGCCACCGACTTCTCGGACCAGTCCGAGTGCGCGGTGGGCTACGGCGCGCAGATGGCCCGGCACTACAAGTCCACGCTCACCATCTTCCACTGCCTGGAGGAGAGCGACCTGTCCCAGCCCGAGTTCATCCGCCGTTCCGAGGCGGCCAAGGAGCGCATGCGCTCCCAGTTCGAACCGCTCATCCGCGGGCTCAAGACCGTGGAGTTCGAGGCCTTCGAGGGCAAGCCGGCCATGGAGATCCTCAAGCTCTCCCGCATGCGCCAAGCCGGCCTGGTGCTCATGGCCCACCACTCCACCGAGCGCGACCCGGAGAAGGCCTACCTGGGCTCGGTGGTGGCCCAGGTGGCGCTGAACTCCACCTGCCCGACCATGAGCATCAACCGCCACTTCGATCTGCGCTGCGGCATGATGTACGACCAGTCCGGCGGCGTGGTGGAAAAGGAGAAGGTGGCCGCCACCGCCTAACCCGAGCCGAACGCCCGGCCGGGGACCGCCCTGGCCGGGCCCACGGGGGCACGCCATGACCACGGTGACGCCGCGGGACCTGCCCGCGGAAATCAAGGACCGCTTCGCCAAGTACGACCTCTCCGCCTGTTTCGCCTGCGGGGCCTGCGTGAGCGGCTGCCCCATCAGCGACATGGAGGGCATGGAGGGCTGGAACACCCGCAAGGTCGTGCGCATGCTCAACCTGGGCCTGGTGCAGGAGGTGGCGGACTCCAGGTTCCCCTGGGTCTGCACCGGCTGCGGCCGCTGCGCCCACGCCTGCCCCATGCACATCGACATCGTGCCGGCCCTGGCCCACATGAAGCACCTGCGGCCCCGCGACCAGGTGCCGGGCATCCTGCACAAGGGCGTGGAGCGGGTGCTGGCCTCGGGCAACAACATGGACATCCCCCAGGCCGACTACCTCCAGACCCTGGCCGAGGTGGGCAAGGAGCGGGCCGAGGAGGAGTGCCCGGGCTTCTACGTGCCCGTGGACAAGCCCGGCGCGGACCTCCTCTTCTTCCCCAACTCCAAGGAGATCTACGGCGACTTCGAGGACATGAAGTGGTGGTGGAAGATCTTCTACGCGGCCGGGGCCAACTGGACCGTGCCCTCCAAGAACTGGGAGGCGGTGGACTGGGGCCTGTTCACCGGCAACTACGACGCCACCCGCACCCTGGCCCGGCGCAAGATGGACATCCAGCGCCAGCTGGGGGTGGGCCGCATGATCATGCCCGACTGCGGGGGCGGGTCCTACGGCTGCCGCACCGGCATGAAGCTGTGCGCCCAGGAGAACCCCGAGGACAAGGTGAGTTTCATCTACCTCTACGACTACCTCAAGGAGATCCTGGAGCAGGGGCTCATCACCCTGGACAAGTCGGCCCACGCGGGCAAGACCTTCGTGTGGCACGACTCCTGTAAGCACGGCCGGGAGCTAGAGTACCACTATGGCAAGGCCTACTACGAGGAGGCCCGCTGGGTCCTGGACCAGTGCGTGGAGAGCCGGGTGGAGTTCTACCCCAACCGGGGCAACAACTTCTGCTGCGGCGCGGGCGGCGGCAACTGGCCCATGCCCTACGAGAAGGAGAGCGCCCACCACGGCCGGTTCAAGTACGAGCAGATCGTGCGCTCGGGGGCCAACGTGGTGGCCGTGGGCTGCTCCAACTGCCGCGACCAGATGATGAAGCGCATCCCCAAGTTCTTCAAGGACTACAAGTACGAGGTGAAGTACCTCTGGCAGATCGTGGCCGAGGCCCTGGTGCTGCCCGAGAAGAGCCCCGCGGAGATCGCCCGCCTGGAGGCCGAGGGTGCGGCCCAGTGGGAGGCCCTGGGCGTGGAGTTCGAGGATATCTAGCTCTCCTCCTCCGCGGACGGGGTTTGCAGGCTGCGCCAGCAACTATCGCAGGTGTAGACCGCGGCCAGGGGATTGTGGCCGAGCAGCCGGTCCTTGACCGCCAGCACCGTGACTGGGGCCGTTGTGTGCTTGATGAACAGGGAGTCGTGCCCCGCGCACAGGCCCAGGATCACGTTGAGTCCGGCCCCGGATCCGTTGAGGAGCATGGCCTGGAATACCAGATTGCGCATTTGCTCTTGGGCATTCCCGGGGGCATCGGTATACGCCTCAATATTATTATATAGTTTTCCTTTTGCCGGATTGTCAAGCAAGCCTCGCTGCTTGACGACACACCCGACTTGGCGTTTCTTCCTACAATCCAGGTAGGAGGAAACCATGCCCCAGGCACAGACCATCCGCAGTTCCGCAGGAACAATCGGCATTCTCGGCGGCGGCCTCTGCATCCTGTTCTCCGGCGCCTTCTGGTTGGGCAACGTATGGGCCTGGGCCACGGCCCTGGCCGTGGGGTTGGCCGCCACCCTGGCCATCACCCGCTCCGCCACCGCTCCTCAAACCAAGCTGGCGGCCGGGCTGGACTACCTCATGGCCCACCGCCGCGATTTCCTCTTCAAGGAGGTCGAGGCCTGGAAAGAGATCGGCCCGTTGGCGGCCCGGGTGGCCGAGGCCGTCATCTACAACCTGCACCGCCGCGAGTACTACCGGGGCGCGGTCCAGGCCGTGGGCAGCCCCTTCCTGCTCTGCGACCGGGAGGGCGTCATCACCCACGCCAGCAATTCGCTCATGGAGCTCTTGCACAAATCGGACAAGGACGTGCTGGGCCGCACCGTGGGCGAGGCTTTCTACGGCAAGGGCAGCGACGCCCTCACCACCAACGCCATGCACTCCCGTTCCCGCCTGGCCGAGGAGAAGAGCCTCACCCTCTGGGACGGAAGAACCCTGGACGCCTTCGTGTACGTCGACTGCATCCGCAGCGTGACCGGCGAAACCCTGGGCGCGGTGCTCTCCCTGGTGGACCTGGCCCTGGTCAAGGAACAGCAGCGCCGGCTGGAGCAGCAGCAGGGGGAGATGCGCAGCCTGGGTGAGAGCATCAACGAGGTGGCCCAGCGGGTGGCCTCGGCAGCCGAAGAGCTGTCGGCCTCGGCCGACGAGTCGGCCCAGGGCGCGCACCGCCAGAAGGGCCAGACCGACTCCGTGGTCAACGCCATGGAGCAGATGGCGTCCACGGTCATGAACGTGGCCGAAAACGCCAACGCCGCCTCCCAGGCCTCGGAGTCCGCCGGGTCCTCGGCCCAGGGCGGGGTGAGCCTGGTCAAGGAGGCGGTGGGGATCATCAACCTGGCGGCCGAGTCCACCGGCAAGCTCGCCACGGTGCTCACCCAGCTCGACGCCCAGGCCGCGGAGATCGACAGGATCATCAACGTCATCAACGACATCGCGGACCAGACCAACCTGCTGGCGCTTAACGCGGCCATCGAGGCGGCCCGCGCCGGCGACGCCGGCCGGGGATTCGCGGTGGTGGCCGACGAAGTGCGCAAGCTGGCCGAGAAGACCATGACCGCCACCAAGGAGGTGGAGAACTCCATCCGCGAGGTGCAGGAGCGCTCCCGCCACGCGGTGGCGGTCATGCGCGAAACCGAGAACCAGGTGCACGAGGGCGCGGCCAAGTCCACCCTGACCGGCGAGGCGCTGGAGGACATCCTGCGCCGCATCGAGGACGTGAATCAGCGGGTTTCCCAGATCGCCACCGCCGCTGGGCAGCAGGCCAAGGCCGCCGAGGACGTGAACAGCAGCGTGGCGGACATCGCCTCGGTGGCCGCCGCGGCGGAGGAGGGCTCATCCCAGGCAGCGGATGCGGCCCGGGACCTGGCCCAGCTCTCCCACGAGCTGCTCACCCTCTCCTCCCACTTCACCGGCTCCCAGGGGGAGTCCCGGCCCGGATCCGGCAAGGCCACGCCGGGTGCAAAGGGCGCGCCCCGGCGCGGGAAGTCCGCCTGAGCCGGGCCGACGCCGCGCGACGCTGGGGCAAAGGAGGAGCGGTCCCTACTTTTCCGACTCCTCCCCCACCCCCTCCAGAAGCTCCCGGGCCAGGCCGCCATCGTTCTGGCCCAGATACTCGCCCACGTCGTCGAGGCTGTTGAAGTGGAGGAAATGGTTGCCGGTCAGGAGCACGGTGCGGGTGTCCAGCACCAGCACGTAGCGGCTCTCGGCCGTGCGGTACAGGCTGATTGTGCGCAAGGTGCTGCGGCGCTCGTCCAGGGGCTCCTCGCGCACCACGCGGGAGACCAGCTCGCCCTCGAACTGGTGCACGTTCCCCCCCGGCATCTGCACGCTGACCGTGACCATGGCCCCTCCGGCCCCTCTGTGCCCTAACCCCCTTATGCCATAGAAAAAAATAGGGCGGAAGGCTCGCCTTCCGCCCGAGACAATACGCTGTAATTCTTGATTATTTCGCCAACTCGGCCTGGGCCGCGGTGATCTCCTCGATGGCCTTGGCCAGCCGGTCCGCGGCCTCGCCCGCGGGTGCCTGGCTCTGCACGTAGGCCAGCTTCTGGGCGGTCTCGGCCAGCATGCCCGAGAGGACCATCTTCCTGGTGGTGGCCGGGAGGTTCTCCAGGGTCGCCACCTGCTGCTGCACCGAGGCCAGTTGCTGTTTCACCGCCACCAGGTCCTTCACCTGGGAGGTGAGCCCGGCCACGTTCTGGTTCATGCCGAAGAAGAAGACCGTGAGCAGGATCACCGCCAGGATGGACACGAACAGGGCCACCCGCCCCATGTCGCGGTTGGTGGTGGCCGCGATCTCCTGCGCGTTCTGCCCGTTGTCCTGGCCGGCCTGGGGTCGGCCCAGCGTGTACACCTTGTCTTTTGCCTCCATGGCTCCCTCCCTTGGTCAGGCCCGCAGGCCGATTCATGTCCAGAGGTAAAACCGATGCGCGGGCCTGGCAACCCCTGCTCAGCCCAGTTCGACCCGGTTGCGGCCGCCGGATTTGGCCCGGTACAGGGCCTGGTCGGCGCGCTTGAACACCGCCTCCCGGCTCTCCCCGGCCCGGTGCTCCACCACGCCGAAGCTGCACGTCACCTGCCGGGCGACCCCAGAAAAATCGTGCCCGGCCACGGTGCGGCACAGGCGATCCGCCACCCGCGCAGCCCGGGCCAGGGCCGAACCCGGGGCCAGGACCATGAACTCCTCCCCGCCCAGGCGGGCCAGGCGGTCCGAGGCCCGCACGCTGTCCAGCACCAGTCCCACCAGCTCCTTGAGCACGCTGTCGCCCACGTCGTGGCCAAAGGTGTCGTTGATGGACTTGAAATGGTCGATGTCGAACATGACCAAGGCAAAGGGACCCTTGTCCGCCGCGGCCCGGCCCTCCTCCACGGCGAGCAGCTCCAGGAAACGGCGGCGGTTGCACGCCCCGGTGAGCGGGTCGGTGGCGGCCTGGTCCTCCAGGTTCTGCCGGGCGTCCTCCAGCTCGCTCACGTCGGTGAGGGTCAGCAGGCTGCGGCCCGGGTCGCCGAAGGGGCTGAAGGCCGCGGCGAAGGTCCGGGGCCGGGCTTCCGGATTGCGCGGGTCAGCCAGCTTGAGCCGGCGCTCCCGGTCCAGGGGATCGTCCAGGATGCTGCGCAGCCACTCCCGGGGACCCTGGGCATAGGGTTCCCCGTCCAACTCCAGTACGAACTCCCCCACCTCCCGGCCGGCGGAACGCATCTCGTCCCAGGAGGGGAAGCCCAGGAAGCCGCACAGTCCGCGGTTGGCGTAGCTGACCGCGCCATCCTCCGCCAGCAGCACGAAATTGGGAAAGGCGTCCAGGGCCTGGCGCAGGACCCGACCGGCCTCCAGCAGCCGGCGCCGCATCTCCAGCAGGCGCAGGCTCTTGAGCACCGCGGACAGGAGGGCGTCGGGCAGGAGGGGCTTGAGCAGGAGATGGTCCACGTCCTGCTCCAGGGCGCGCACGATGAGTTCCGGTTCGTCCGCGCCGGTGGCCACGAAGATGGGCACGTCCGGGTCCCCGGCGCGGATGGCCTGGGACAGGGCCAGGCCATCGGTGCCGGGCATGAGCAGGTCGGTGATCACCAGGTCCGGCCGGGCGGAGCGGAACAGGTCCAGGCCCTCGTCCCCGCCCTCGGCCAGCAGCACCTTGGCCCCGATGCGGCGCAGCAGGCCGGCCATCTGCTCCAGGGCCACCGGGTCGTCGTCCACACACAGGACGGTCATCTCGCGCAGAGCGTGCAGGGCGTCGTCATCCATCCCGCGGTGCTGCGCCATGCGTCCTCCCGGCGGCCGCTATTCCCAACGCTTGCCGGAATGCCGGAACAACTCGGTGAACCGCACCTTGCGGACCTGGGCGAAGGTCCCGCCCTTGGCCGCCTCCGGGCTGTCGCCCCGGGCCTCGTAGCTGGTTTCGAAATACTTGAGGATGCCCACGAAGGGACAGGTGGGCGAGTCCGTGGCCTTGACCTCGAACTCCAGGGTGTTCTGGTCCACCTCGGAGAAGCGCGCCACGTACCCTCCGCCGTCCTGGGTCACGGCGATGCGCGCCGGGCCGCCCAGCATGTGCCGGGACAGCTTGGCCATCCACTGCCGGGCAAAGGAGGAGAACTCCTCCTGGGCCCGCTCCAGGTTCAGAGGACCGGACAGGGCCTTGACCGCCGCGCCCTCGGCCGGGGCCTTGGCCGGCTTGGCCGCTGCCGTGGCCTTGGCGGCCGGCTTGGCCAAGGGCTTGTCGGCCTTGGCCGGAGTCTTGTCCGACTTGGCCGGGGCCTTGTCCACCTTGACTGGGGC
>JAEXTU010000331.1 GCA_023453335.1 Pseudomonadota bacterium
TGGTCCCAGACGGTCCAGCCGGGCTCCAGCCGGCCCAGGTCCAGGGCTGCGGTGTAGAGTTGGTGGGCGGCCGGGGTGTTGGTCTGGAAGAAGGCGTCGGCCGAGATGCGGAAGGTGAAGGGGCCGAGGTTCTCGAAGATGTGGCCGGGGCCGGTGGCGAAACGCTCCACCTCGCCCTGGGCCACGGCCAGGCGGTTGCGCCGGGTGGAGTGGACAAAGCTGGTGAGGGCCGGGAAGGCGGCGTGCAGGTGGTCGGCCAGGGCCTCCACCGCCTCGGCGGCCTGCCGCCAGGGCGCGGTGATGCAGTGGATGAGGGCCTGGCCGGTGGTCTTGGCCTCGCGGACGATGAGGTGCCGCCAGAGCCCGGAGTCGCGGGCCGGGTCGTAGGCCGGAAAGCCGGTGGTGCGGCAGAAGGCGCGGGCCGCGTTGACCATCTCCGCGCTTTGGGCGGATTGCAGGAAGCAGGTGGCGATGTCCAGCAGGCCGTCGGCCGAGCCGCGGGGGCGCAGGCCCAGGGACAGGCGCTCGCCCGAGCCGCCGCCGAAGGCGAACTCCATCTTGTTGCGGAAGTAGCGGGTTTCCGGGGAGGGGAGGATGGGGAGGACCACGGCCTCGGGGTTGTCTACGCGGCCCAGGCGGGCCAGGGTCTCCTGCACCTGCACCTGTTTCCAGTGCAGCTGCTGGGCGTAGTCCAGGTCCTGGTGGGAGCAGCCGCCGCAGGGGCCGAAGTGGGGGCAGAAGGGCTCTACCGCGTGGGGCGAGGGGGCGAGGACCTGGACGACCTGGGCCTCGGCGTGCCGTTTCTTGGCCGCGGTGATGCGGGCCAGCACGCGGGAGCCGGGCAACCCGGACTCCACGAACACGGCCATGCCCTCGCAGCGGGCCAGGCCGGCCCCGCCCAGGGCCAGCTTGTCCACGTCCAGTTCCACTTCCCGGCCTACGGCCAGGGGCGCGGATTCCTCAGAATGCAGTCGGTTACTTGACATTTTTTCCTTTTCGGACAATCAGTCGGTTTCGAGCCGTACGACAACAGGAGGACGACCATGTTCGCGGAACTCTTCTGGAACGCCATCCACAGCACCCCCCAGGGCTACCTGGGTGTGTCCCTGATCTACGCCTACATGGCCCTCATCGTGGGCACCGCTTTCTATCGTATCTACCAGAACAGCAAGCATCCCCACCACTAGGCCGCAGGCCTGGAACGGTTTTCGCGGGGACCTCGGCGCAGGCCGAGGTCCCCTTTTTCGTCCTCGGAACGGCGGCTAGCGCCGCTTGCCGGCAGCCTCTTCCACCAGGTCGAGCAGGTACGCGCCGTAGGTGTTGTTGTAGCGGCCGGCCAGGCGTTCCAGCTGGTTCAGGCCGATGTAGCCCATGCGCCAGGCGATCTCCTCGATGCAGGCCACGATGAGGCCCTGCCGTTCCTGCACCACCTGCACGAACCCTGCGGCCTTGTGCAGGGACTCGAAGGTGCCGGTGTCCAGCCAGGCCAGGCCGCGGCCGAAGAATTCGACCTTGAGCTGGCCCTGTTGCAGGTACACGTTGTTGAGGTCGGTGATCTCCAGTTCGCCCCGGGCCGAAGGGGCGAGGTTGGCCGCGATGTCGCAGACCCGGTTGTCGTAGAAATACAGCCCGGTCACGGCGTAGCGGCTCTTGGGCGCGGCCGGCTTCTCCTCGATGCTGATGACGTTGTGCAGGGCGTCGAACTCCACCACGCCGTAGCGCTGCGGGTCGCGCACCTTGTACCCGAACACGATGCCGCCGGTGGTGAGCCTGGCACAGGTCTGCAGGAGCACGGACAGGCCCTGGCCGTAGAAGATGTTGTCGCCGAGCACCAGGCACACCGAGTCGTTGCCGATGAACTGGCGACCGATGAGGAAGGCCTGGGCCAGGCCCTCGGGCTTTTCCTGCACCGCGTAGGAGAACTTGAGGCCCAGGTCCGAGCCGTCCCCGAAGATGGCGTGGAAGCGGGGGGTGTCCTGGGGCGTGGAGATGATGAGGATGTCCCTAATCCCGGCCAGCATGAGCACCGACAGGGAATAGTAGATCATGGGCTTGTCGTAGACCGGCAGGAGCTGCTTGCTCACCGCGAGCGTCAGGGGATAGAGCCGGGTCCCCGACCCGCCGGCCAGGATGATGCCCTTCATGCGCCGCCTCGTTGACAGGGTTCAGGTTTGTTGGAATCCTGGCGCAACCGCCCGGATATAGGCCAGATACGGGCCGGATACGGGCCGGGTTCAAGCCAGACGCGAAAAGCTACGCCAATTCGTCGGGGAATGAAAGGCCCGGTTGCCGGGCCATGCCGCCCGGCGTTCGGGCAAACACAGAGAGGCGACCATGACCCAACCCGTCCTGCTTCTGGCCAATCCCGCGTCCCTGGATATCCCGGCCGGGGCCACTGCCCTGGTGGTCCCGCCCGGGGCCGAATCCGGTTTCGCCGGCCTGTCCCTGCCCGTGGTCGGCGCGGTGCCCCGGCTGCGCGCCGGGACCCGGCTGGGATTGGAGCCGGAAAAACCGCTGCTCCAGGTGGTGGGCAGCACCCTGGTCCCGCCTGCGGGCGGGGCGGGGCTCACGGTGCGCGGCCTGGCCCTGCGCGCCGGGTCGGCGGCCACGCTGCCGGCCAAGGCCGGCCTGGCGGCCTGGCGCACCGGCCTGTCCCTGGCCACCATCGTGCTCTCGGACAAGGGCGCAGCCGGGCTGCGCGAGGACAAGTGCGCCCCCGTCATCCGGGAGCGCGCGGCCGCGGCCCTGGACATTTCATTTGCCGCGGATTTTCTCATCCCGGACGAGCCGGCCCAGCTTCGGCATCTTCTGGCCCACCTGGCCCTGGACCAGGGCTTCGACCTCATCCTGACCAGCGGCGGCACCGGCCTGGGGCCGCGGGACACCGCGCCGGAGACCACGCTCACCCTCATCGAGAAGCGTCTGCCCGGGTTCGAGCGGGCCATGACCAACCTGAGCCTCGCCAAGACCCCGCACGCGGCCATTTCCCGCGCCGCGGCCGGGACCATCGGCCTGTCCCTGGTCATCAACATGCCCGGTTCGCCCAAGGCCGTGGCCGAGTGCCTGGACGCGGTGCTCCCGGCCGCGGGCCACGCCATCGCCAAGCTCCAGGGCGACATGAGCGACTGCGCCCGGTAGGACGACGGTCGGGCCTTGCCAACTGCTCGTAGATGAACTAGACTAAATGAACTTAGTCTAATTGCGAGGACACCATGCACACCGTGAACATCCACGAGGCCAAGACGCATCTGTCCAGGTTGGTGGAGCAGGCGGCCAAGGGCGAGCCGTTCGTCATCGCCAAGGCCGGGCGGCCCCTGGTCAAGGTCACTGCGCTCGGTGCGCCGACGGCCGGGCAGCTGAGGCGGCTGGACTTCCTAGCCGGCCAGATCGCCACACCGGAGGATTTCGACCGGATGGGGAGCACCGAGATCGAGCAGATGTTCGGCGGCGGCGAATGAAGCTGCTGCTGGACACACACCTGCTGCTCTTCGCGGCTGGAGATTCGGCCCGGCTCTCTGCCGAGGCCCGGGCACTCATCGCCGCGCCGGAGAACGAACTGGTCTTCAGCGCGGCCAGCCTGTGGGAAATCGCCATCAAGCAGGGGTTGGGCCGAGCGGATTTCCGGGTGGATGCCCGGCTCCTGCGCCGGGGCCTCCTGGACAACGGATACAGCGAACTGCCCGTTGCCAGCGAACATGCCGTGGCCGTGGGCAGCCTGCCGCCCATCCACAAGGACCCCTTTGACCGCATGTTGGTGGCCCAGGCCACGGTGGAGGGGATTCTCCTGCTCACCGGCGACGAGTTGGTCGCACAGTATCCCGGGCCGATCCGGCTGGTGTAGCCCGGTCATGACAAAGGCCCGGAGGCTTGCGCCCCCGGGCCTTTTCATTTCCTGCGTGCGGCCGTGCCCTATTTGGGCATGAGCTGCTGGAAGCCTTCGATGAGGAAGGGGATCACGCCCGGGTCGGCCAGGGTGGAGGTGTCGCCGAAGGCGTCGGTCTGGCCCGCGGCGATCTTGCGCAGCACCCGGCGCATGATCTTGCCGGAGCGGGTCTTGGGCAGGCCCGAGGCGAACTGGATGGCCTCCGGGGTGGCGATGGGGCCGATCTCCTTGCGCACGTGGACCTTGAGCTCCTTGCGCAGTTCCTCGGACTCCTCCACGTCGGCCTTCAGCGTCACGTAGGCGAAGATGGCTTCGCCCTTGATGGCGTGGGGCATGCCCACCACCGCGGCCTCGGCCACGGAGGGGTGGGACACCAGGGCGCTCTCCACCTCGGCGGTGCCCATGCGGTGGCCGGACACGTTGATCACGTCGTCCAGGCGGCCCATGACCCAGAAGTAGCCATCCTGGTCGTAGCGCGCGCCATCGCCGGACTCGTACATGCCCTTGAACCGGTCGAAGTAGGTGGACTTGAACCGGGCCGGGTCGCCGAACACGCCGCGCAGCATGCCTGGCCAGGGCTTGGTGATGACCAGGTGGCCGCCCTCGTTGAATATGCAATCCTCGCACTCGGCGGTGATGATCTTGGGGGCCACGCCGGGCAGGGGCAGGGGGGCCGAGCCGGGCTTGAGGGTGGTGGCGAAGGGCATGGCCGAGATGAGGATGCCGCCGGTTTCGGTCTGCCACCAGGTGTCCACGATGGGCAGTTTTCCCTTGCCGATGTTGGCGTGGTACCACATCCAGGCCTCGGGGTTGATGGGCTCGCCCACCGAGCCCAGCACCCGCAGCGACGACAGGTCGTGCTTGCGGGTCCAGTCCTCGCCCTCGCGCATGAGCGAGCGGATGACCGTGGGCGCGGTATAGAAGATGTTGGCCTTGAACTTCTCGCAGATCTGCCAGAAGCGGTCCGGGTGCGGGTAGGTGGGCACGCCCTCGAACATAAGGGTGGTGGCGCCCACGGCCAGCGGGCCGTACACGATGTAGCTGTGGCCCGTGACCCAGCCGATGTCCGCGGTGCACCAGTGGACGTCGTCCTCCTGCAGGTCGAACACGTACTGCATGGTGCTGGCCACGTAGGTCAGGTAGCCGCCGGTGGTGTGCACCACGCCCTTGGGCTTGCCGGTGGAGCCCGAGGTGTAGAGGATGAAGAGGATGTCCTCGGCGTTCATGCGCTCGGGTTCGCAGAAGCCCTGCACGTCCGGGGCGGCCATCTCGTCGTGCCACCAGGAGTCGCGGCCCTCGGCCATGTCCACGGCGTTGCCGCCGCGTTTGACCACCACGCAGTTCTTCACCGTGGGGCAGTTCTTGAGCGCCTCGTCGGCGTTGGGCTTGAGCGCGATGGTGCGGCCGGCGCGGAGCACCGCGTCGGCGGTGACCAGCACCTTGGCCTCGCTGTCCTGGATGCGGTTCTGCAGGCTCATGGCCGAGAACCCGGCGAACACGATGGAGTGCATGGCCCCGATGCGGGCGCAGGCCAGCATGGCGATGGCCAGCTCCGGGATCATGGGCAGGTACAGGGAGACCTTGTCCCCTCGCCCCACGCCCATCTTCTTGAGCACGTTGGCGAACTTGTTCACCTCGTCGTGCAGCATCTGGTAGGTGTAGACCTTGACGTCGCCCTCGGGCTCGCCCTGCCAGATGATGGCCGCCTTGTTGCGGCGGGGGCCGGCCAGGTGCCGGTCCAGGCAGTTGTAGGCAACGTTCAGCTCACCGTCCTGGAACCACTTGATGCTCGGGTTGACGAAGTCATACTCGAGGATATTGGTGGGCTCCTTGAACCAGGTGAGCAACTCCATGGTGCGCTTCTTCCAGAACGCCTCGGGGTCCTTCATGGAGGCCTCGTACAGGGCCTTGTACTCCTCCATGCTTTTCACGTGGGCGCGGGCCTTCCCCTCGGCCGGGGGGGCGAAGAGCCGCTGTTCGGTCATCATGCTCTCGATCTTCTTGTCTGCGCTCATGGGCTGTGCTCTCCTCGGTTGCTGGTTTCGGCGGCGCGGCG
>JAEXTU010000038.1 GCA_023453335.1 Pseudomonadota bacterium
GGGTGGGGTTCGGGGCGGGGGCTAGTCACCGGGTTGGGTGTCGGTTTCCGGGGCGGCGGGCGGGGCCGTGGGGTCTTGCACCAGGTCGAAGCCCACCACCTGGTCGCCCTCGTCCATGGAGACCAGGCGCACGCCCATGGTGGCGCGGCCCACCTTGCGGATCTCCTCCACGGACAAGCGGATGACCTTGTTGCCCGAGGTGAGCAGGATCATCTCGTCGTTGTCGCCCACCGAGACCGCGCCCAGGACCGGGCCGGTCTTGGGGGTGGTCTTCATGGTGATGACGCCCTTGCCGCCGCGGGACTGGAGCCGGTACTGGTCCACCGGGGTGCGCTTGCCGTAGCCGAACTGGGACACGGTGAGCAGCTCGCGGCGCATCTCCCCGCTGACCACCTCGCCGGCCACCACGATGTCGTCGGAGCGCAGGGCGATGCCCTTGACCCCGGCCGCGGTGCGGCCCATGGGCCGGACGTCGCCGACCTTGAAGCGGATGGCGAAGCCCAGCTGGGTGGTAAGGATGACCTCGTTGTCGATGCCCACCTCGCGCACCATAATGAGCTCGTCGCCCTCGCGCAGGATCACCGCCTTGATGCCGGTGGAGCGCACGTTCTTGTACGCCTCCTGCTCGGTGCGCTTCACCACGCCGCGCTTGGTGATGAACAGGAAGTGGCGGTCGGCGGCGAACTCGCGCACGTTCAGGATGGCGTTGACTACCTCGTCCTTTTCCAGGGGCAGCAGGTTGGCGATGTGCACGCCGCGGGCGGTGCGGCTGCCCTCGGGGATCTGGTGCACCTTCATGCGGTAGATGCGGCCCTGGTTGGTGAAGAGCAGCAGGTACTGGTGGTTGGAGGTGGTGCAGAAGCTCTGCACGAAGTCGCCGTCCGCGGTCTGCACCCCGTAGATGCCCTTGCCGCCGCGGCGCTGGGCCGCATAGTGGTCCAGGTCGGTGCGCTTGACGTAGCCGCGCTTGGACAGGGTGATGACCACCTCGGAGTCCGGGATGAGGTCCTCCATGGCGATGCCGCCTGGCATCTCCTCCACCACCTCGGTGCGGCGGGCGGTGGCGTAGGTCTTCTTGAGGTCGGCCAACTCGTCGCGGATGACGGTTTTGAGCACCTCGTCGCGCTCCAGGATGCTCTTCAGGTACTCGATGAGCTTGAGCAGCTCGCGGTATTCCTCGAGCAGCTTCTCGTGCTCCAGGTTGGTGAGGCGCTGCAGGCGCATGTCCAGGATGGCCTGGCACTGGGCGTCGGACAGGCCGAAGCGCTCGGACAGGGCGGCCTTGGCGTCCTGCGGGGTGCGGGTGGCGCGGATCAGGGCCACCACCTCGTCGATGTTGTCGAGTGCGATGCGCAGGCCTTCCAGGATGTGGGCCCGGGCCTCGGACTTCCTCAGGTCATAGCGGGTGCGGCGCAGGATGACCTCGACCCGGTGGTCCAGGAAGTGGGCCAGGATCTGCTTGAGGTTCAGGAGTTGCGGCCGGTTGCCCACCACGGCCATCATGTTGAAGCCGAAGGAGGTCTCCAGGGCGGTGTACTTGTACAGGGTGTTGGTGACGATCTCCGGGATGGCGCCCTTCTTGAGGTCGAGCACGATGCGGATGCCGCGGCGGTCGGACTCGTCGCGCAGGTCGCTGACCCCGTCCAGGCGCTTCTCGTGCACCAGCGAGGCGATCTTCTCCACCAGGGTGGACTTGTTGAGGGCGAAGGGAATCTCGGTGATGACGATGGCTTCCTGGCCCTTCTTGCGCTCCTCCACCTCGATCTTGCCGCGGACCTTCACGCTGCCGCGGCCGGTGGTGTAGGCGCTGCGCAGGCCCTCGCCGGCGTAGACGAAGCCGCCGGTGGGGAAGTCCGGGCCCTTGATGAAGCCCATGAGGGCCTCCACCGGGCTGTCGGGATTGTCCAGGAGGTGGAGAAGGCCGTCGCACAGCTCGCCCAGGTTGTGGGGCGGGATGTTGGTGGCCATGCCCACGGCGATGCCCGAGGTGCCGTTGAGCAGCAGGTTGGGCACCTTGGTGGGCAGGACTGAGGGCTCCTGGATGGTGTTGTCGTAGTTGGGCCTAAAGTCCACGGTCTCCTTGTCGATGTCGCCCAGGAACTCGCCGGAGAGGCGGGACATGCGGGATTCGGTGTAGCGCATGGCCGCGGGGGCGTCGCCGTCGATGGAGCCGAAGTTGCCCTGGCCGTCGACCAGGGGATCGCGCATGGAGAAGTCCTGGGCCATGCGGGTGAGCGCGTCGTAGACCGCGGAGTCGCCGTGCGGGTGGAACTTGCCGATGACGTCGCCCACGATGCGGGCGGACTTCTTGTAGGGACGGTTGAAGGTGTTGGCCAGCTCGTGCATGGCGAAGAGGATGCGCCGGTGCACGGGCTTCAGGCCGTCGCGCACGTCGGGGATGGCCCGGCCGATGATGACCGACAACGAATACTCCAGATACGATTTCTGGATTTCCTTTTCGATGCTGATGGTCTTTTCCATGTGCCTTCCTAAGCTAATCGGGATTCCCAAGGGCCGATGGCCCTTGGGCCGCCGGAGGCCAAGGAGCCTCCCGCGCCAATGCCGCGCCGCGGCTTTGCCCGGCCCGGCGCGCCGCCGCTCTGGTTAAATGTCTAACGCCTCAAGGGCCAGGGCGTTGCGCACGATGAAGTCGCGGCGGGGCTCCACCGCGTCGCCCATGAGCTTCTGGAACAGGTCGTTGGCCTCTCCGGCGTCCTCGATGCTGACCTGGAAGAGGGTGCGCTGCTCGGGGTCCATGGTGGTCTCCCAGAGCTGCTCGGGGTTCATTTCGCCCAGGCCCTTGTAGCGCTGCAGGGTGTAGCCCCGCATGGCCTCGTCCTGCACCGTGTCCCAGAGGGTGACCAGGTCCGGGGCGGGAATCTCCTGGCCCTCGCGGAGCAGGGTGAAGCCGCGGTCGCCGGCTAGGTCCCTGATCTGGGCCAGGGCGTCGAAGGACTGCTTGAAGACCTTGGAGTTGAAGAACTCCACGCCGGTGCGGGTCTTGTGGCCCTTCTTGTTGTCGTAGATGATGAAGATGCGGCGCTCGTCCTCCTCCTCGTGGATCTCCAGTTCGGCGAAGTAGCCGTTCTGGTCCAGGTGGGTGCGGAAGCGCTCCCACTCGCCGTTGCCGAAGGAGGCCGGGGTGAGCTTGACCCCGTAGGACAGAAGCTTGAGGAACAGGTCGCGGGCAAGTCCGATGTTCTCGGCCTCGCGCACCTTGCCCAGGAGGAACTTGGTCCAGTTGAGCAGGGCCACGGCCTCGCCGCCCTTGAGCTCGCGGCCCGTGCTGCTTCGCACGGCCAGGTCCTGGCCCACCCGCTCCATGAGGAAGTCGTTGTACTCGCCCTCGTCCTTGAGGTAGCGCTCCTGCTTGCCCTTGTGCACCCGGTAGAGCGGGGGCTGGGCGATGTACAGGAAGCCCTCCTTGATGAGCTTGCGGAAGCGCCGGTAGAAGAAGGTGAGGAGCAGGGTGCGGATGTGCGCGCCGTCGAAGTCCGCGTCGGGCATGATGATGATCTTGTGGTAGCGCAGGCGGTCCAGGTCCACCCCGGTCTCCCCCGCCTCCACGGCCTCCTCGGTCTCGTCGCCGTCGCTGCCCACGCCCGCGCCCATGGCGGTGATGAGGGCCTTGATCTCGTTGTTGCCGAGCATCTTGTCGAAGCGGGTGCGCCACACGTTCAGGATCTTGCCGCGCTGGGGCAGGATGGCCTGGATGTTGGGGTTGCGGCCCTGCTTGGCCGAGCCGCCGGCCGAGTCGCCCTCCACGATGAACAGCTCCGAGTCCTCGGGCCGCTTGCTCTGGCAGTCGGCCAGCTTGCCGGGCAGGGCGTTGTCCGAGAGGGCGCCCTTGCGGCGTACCAGGTCCTTGGCCTTGCGCGCGGCCTCGCGGGCGCGGGCGGTGTCCACCACCTTCTCGATGATGGCCTTGGCGTCGCGGGGGTTCTCCTGGAAGTAGGTGGACAGGGTCTCGTAGACCATGGTGGAGACCAGCCCGGCCATCTCCGAGTTGCCCAGCTTGGTCTTGGTCTGGCCCTCGAACTGGGGCCGGGGCAGCTTGACCGAGACGATGGCGGTGAGGCCCTCGCGCACGTCGTCGCCGGTCAGGACCTCCTTGAGCTTCTTGGGCAGGTCCGAGTTCTTGACGTAGGCGTTGACCGCCCGGGTCAGGGCGGTCTTGAAGCCCACCAGGTGGGTGCCGCCTTCCTTGGTCCGGATGTTGTTGGCGAAGGTGTGGACCGTCTCCTTGTACCCGGTGTTGAACTGCAGGGCGAAGTCGATGGTCACGCCCTCGGTCTCGGTGGAGCCGTCCACGATGTCGTGCACCGGGGTGGTGCCCTCGTTCAGGTCCTTGACGAAGCGCCGGATGCCGCCCTCGAAGTGGAAGGTGTCGGTCTGCTGGGTGCGCTCGTCCTTGAATTCTATCTCCAGGCCGCTGTTCAGGTAGGCCAGCTCCTCGAACCGCTTGCGCAGGGTGTCGTAGCTGAACTGGTTGGTCTCGAATATCTCCTCGTCGGGCCTGAAACGCACCACGGTGCCGCGGTTCTGGCTCTCGCCGATGTCGGTGACCCCGGTGACCGGGATGCCGCGCTCGTAGCGCTGGGTGTACTTGCGGCCGTCGCGCTTGACCGTGACCTCCAGGTACTCGGACAGGGCGTTCACCACGGACACGCCCACGCCGTGCAGGCCGCCGGAGACCTTGTAGGACTCGTTGTCGAACTTGCCGCCGGCGTGGAGCACGGTCATGACCACTTCCACGGCGGGCCGGTTTTCCTTGGGGTGCATGTCCACCGGGATGCCGCGGCCGTTGTCCGAGACGGTGACCGAGTTGTCCAGGTGCAGGCTGACGGTGATCTTGGAGCAGTAGCCGGCCATGGCCTCGTCCACGGAGTTGTCCACCACCTCGTAGACCAGGTGGTGCAGGCCGCGGACGTCGGTGGAGCCGATGTACATGGCCGGCCGCTTGCGGACCGCGGACAGGCCCTCGAGAACCGTGATGCTCGACGCGTCGTAGGCGCGTTTCGCGGGCGCGGAATCCTGGGTCATATGGCTTCGTCTTCCTCGTTGTAGTAGGTCTCTTCGGTGATCTTCATGGGCATGATGATCACCAGGTAATCCAGGTCGTCGGCGCCCTCTATGCCGCAGGGGCCCTCGGCGCCGGTGAACTTGAAGGTCAGCTTCTCGGACGAGAAGTGGTTGAGTATCTCGATGAGGTTGCGGGTGGGGAAGGCGATGCGCTTCACGTCGCCGGTGAACTGCACCTCCAGGGTTTCGTTGGCCTTGCCCACGTCCTGGCCCTGGCTGGAGAGGGCCATCTCGCCGCCGTTCAGGTCCAGGTACACACAGCGGTTGGACTCGGTGTTGAAGATGGCGATGCGCTCCAGGGCGTCCATGAGCTCCAGGCGGTCCACGGCCAGGGTGGCCGAGGCCTCGCGCAGCACCTTGCCCAGGAAGGTGGTGTAGTCCGGGTACTGGGCGGTGTTGAGCGGCAGGCTGAAGGTCTCCTTCTTGTCCGCGGTGCGGAAGAACAGACGCTTGGCCGCGGTGTTCAGTTCGATCTCGTCCGCGGCCAGCCACTTCTTGAGTTCGGCCAGGTAGCGGCGCTGGATGAGCATGCCGCCGTCCGGCACCAGGGCCTTCAGGTCCTCGTGCAGGAAGCGGTACATGGCGAACTGGTGGCCGTTCAGGCCGCAGACCTCCAGGTGTTCGCCGCTGCGGGACCTGCTCAGGAACAGGCAGGAGATGGCCTCGGCATCCTCCTCGCCCAGGCAGTAGGCGATCTTGTCGATGAGATCGGACAGGAAGTCGCCGGACCAAAACACGGTGTTCTCTTCCGGGAATTCGGCGAAGTCCTGGAACCAACTCTTCTCGTTGGTGGGCAGCTTGTAGCGCCGGCTGCCCTGTTCGATGGACAGGTGCTGCCCGTCCTCCTCGGCCTTCAGGGTGATCTGGCCGGCCGGGAGCTTGCGGATCAGGTCATAGAAGGAACGACCCTGCACGCCCACCAGGCCCTCCTCCACGATCTCCGCGGGGTAGGAGCCGGAGAACTCCAGGTTGGAGTCCGTGGACATGACCTTGAGGCTCCCGTCCTGGACCTTGAGCCAGATGGTGCGCAAAAAGGCGGCCCCGGTCTTGGCCGGGATGATGCTGGCCGACTTCTGCAGGCCCTCGATGATGTCGTCCCGGAAAAGTTTGAGCAGCATCTACACTCTCCTTGTTTTCTCTGAGCATGAAAAGCTGGCAGCACTCGTAGGTGTGTCGCTTTTGTTCCCTTTGAGTCCAACGTGCAGAAATATCTTATTTAATACCTGTGCCTGGACGGTTCGCTGCCTGCTCCCGGAAGCATGCTTCCGGGTTAGGGTCAGGCGGTTTCCGTCCCGGTCTGACATTTTTTCTTCAGGATGGTGACAAGCTTTTTCACCTCGGGGTTGTCCTTCTGGAGCTGGCCGATCTTCTTGACCGCATAGAGGGCCGTGGAGTGGTCCCGGTTGCCGAACAGCCGGCCCAGCACCGGGAAGGAGGAGCCCATGAGGTCGCGGATGAGGAACATGGCCAGCTGCCGGGCGCGCACTATCCGGTGATGGCGCTTGGTGCCGGTCACGTCCTTCACTTCCACCTCGAAATGGCGGGCCACGGTATCGATGACCGCCTCGGGGGTCACGTTCTGGGCCGGGGGCGAGGCGCTCTGGCTGAGGATCTGCGAGAAGTCGCGGTCGGTGAAGTCCTTGTGCACAAACTCCTTAAAAGCGTAGAATTTCAGGAGTATCCCCTGCAGGAAGCGCAGGTCCGCAAAGGTCTGGGCCAGGGTGAGCATCTGCTCCTTGGTGAGCGGCAGCTTCTTGGCCTTGCACTGCTTCTCGATGTACCGGATGCGGATGTCCAGGTCCGGCTCCTTGAGATTGACGATGAGCCCCCATTCCAGCCGGGACTTGAGCTTGGGGTCCAGGAAATCGTAGCTGGGCAGGCGGTCCGGGCAGGAGAAGATCATCTGCTGCTTGTTGTCGTAGAAGAAATTGAACAGGTTGATGAGCTCGGTCTGGAACTGCTTGTAGCGCTTGAGCAGGTGGAACTCGTCCACCAGGAGGTATTTGTAGCGGCACAGGTGGTTGCGCGCCGCGAACGCGTCGTTCTTGAAAGTGACCTGGTAGAGGTTGAAGATGTCCTCGATGGTCCCGTAGAACACCGAATCCTGGCTGTGCCGCTTGCTGATCTCGTTGGCGATGGACTTGAGCAGGTGGGTCTTGCCCGAGCCCGGACCGCCGCAGATGATGAAGGGGTTGAAGATGACCTCGGGATTCTTGGCCACCTCCTTGGCGGTGGCCAGGGGGAAGTAGTTCTTCTTGTTGGACAGGAAGTTGTCAAAGGTGAACTGGTGGCCGAAGGGGAAGTCGATGGTCTTGTCCGAGACCCCGGGGCCGCGGCCGTCGTCGCTGCCCGGGTTGCCGGGCACGGGGCTCACGTAGCGCACGGTGTGGCCGGGGCCCAGGAACAGGTGCAACTGCTCCTCGAACCGGTCCTGCACCGAGCGGGAGAACCATTCGGCAAAGAAGGTGTGGGGGAAATGGACGTGCAGGCACTTGCCGTCCTCGCCCATCTCGATGCGCAAGGGGTCGAACCAGCGCTTGAGGTCGCCTTCGGACTGGCTCTGGACGAGGTGTTGGCGCAGGGTTTCCTTGAGCACGGGGTGCCGCAGGCGGCGGCCGGGTTGGAGGGTTGTGGATATCCCTGGGAGGGCTGAAAAAAAGATGTGGAATACGAAGGCGTTATCCCTTCGCCTCCCGCCCGTCCCCAATCCGTTTTTTATACCCTAAAACCGCCCCCAAGCCAAGCCTAGAAGTGCCCCGAAAACCCTTGCCTTCGCCTTGGAATTGGGCCAGCATTGCCGGCCATATCACGCAAGGAGCCTTTCATGTCCAGGGATCATTCGGTGGTCAAGACCATCGCTGACATCAACAAGCGCATCAAGAGCGGCAAGGCCGTGGTGGTCAATGCCGAGGAGATGGTCGAGATCGTGCGCCGCGAGGGCAAGGCCAAGGCCGCCAAAGAGGTGGACGTGGTCACCACCGGCACCTTCTCCACCATGTGCTCCTCGGGCATCCTTTTCAACATAGGGCAGCCGGCGAGGCCCCTCATCAAGGTGTCCCGGATGTGGCTCAACGGCGTGCCGGCCTATGCCGGCTTGGCCGCGGTGGACGCCTACCTGGGCGCCACCGAGCCCACCGAGGACGACCCCCTCAACAAGGTCTACCCCGGCCAGTTCAAGTACGGCGGCGGCCACGTCATCGAGGACCTGGTGCGGGGCAAGGTGGTGCACCTCACCTGCAAGGCCTACGGCACCGACTGCTACCCGCGCAAGGAGCTGGACCGGGACATCACCCTGGCCGACCTGCCCTACGCGCACCTGTTCAACCCGCGCAACTGCAACCAGAACTACAACTGCGCGGTGAACCTCACCAGCCGCATCATCTACACCTACATGGGGCCGCTCAAGCCCGACGCGCGCAACGCCAACTACGCCACCGCGGGCCAGCTCTCCCCCCTGTTCAACGACCCGTACCTGCGCACCATCGGCCTGGGCACCCGCATCTTCCTGGGCGGCGGGGTGGGCTACGTCATCGGCGCGGGCACCCAGCACAACCCGAAGCCCCCCCGCACCGACCGCGGCCTGCCCGAGACCCCCGCGGGCACCCTCATGGTCAAGGGCGACCTCAAGAAGATGGACGCCCGCTACCTGCGCGGGGTGAGCATCACCGGCTACGGCTGCTCCCTGGCCGTGGGCGTGGGCATCCCCATCCCCATTCTCAACGAGGACATGGCCCATTTCACCGGGGTCAGCGACGAGGACATCATGGTCCCGGTCAAGGACTACGGCCACGACTATCCGGGCGGCGTGCCCAAGGTCCTGCGCCACGTGTCCTTTGCCGAGCTCAAGCGCGGCGAGTTCGAGCTGCACGGCAAGAAGGTCCCGGCCGTGCCGGTCACCAGCTACAGCCGCTCCCTGGAGATCGCCGACACCCTCAAGGACTGGATCAAGCGCGGCGAGTTCACCCTGACCGAACCCGTGGAGCCCATTCCCTCCGAGTAGCGGAGCAGCCCAGGAGCGGTACCCCATGCCCACCCCGGAACAGACCCGCCTCCTGGAGGCGCTCCAGGCGCGCCTGCGCGAGCTGGCCCCGGCCCTGCTCGCCGTGTCCGGCGGCCTGGACAGCCGGCTGCTGGCCTTCCTGGCCCGCACCTGGGGCCTGGATATCGAGGGCGTCCTGTTCCAGGGGCCCCACCTGCCCATCACCGACACCGCCCAGGCCACCCTGTGGCTGGATCGCCTGGGCATGCCCTTCACCACCCTGGACACCGAGGTCATGGACCTCCCCGGGGTGGGCGACAACTCCCGGGAGCGCTGCTACTTCTGCAAGCAGGAGATGTTCAGCCAGGCCAAGGAACTGGCGGGCGGCCGCACCCTGGTGGACGGCACCAACGCCGACGACGCCACCTCCTACCGCCCCGGGATCAAGGCCCTCAAGGAGCTGGGCGTGCGCAGCCCCTACGCCGAGCTGGGCATCAGCAAGGACCAGATCCGCGACCTGGCCGCGGCCGTGGGCCTGGACAGCCCGGCCCAGCCCTCCCGCGCCTGCCTGCTCACCCGCTTCGACTACGGCCTGGCCCCGGACGAGGACATCCTGGAGCGCCTGGCCCTGGCCGAGGACCAGCTGGCCGCCCTGGGCTTCGAGTATTTCCGCCTGCGCGTGCCCTGCCCGGACACCTATACCCTGCAGATTGAGATCCGGGAGCGGCCCTACTTCGACCACCACCAGCAGGAAATCCACACCATCCTCACCCACTTCGGGTTCAGCCCCTACACCGTGCTCTGGTCCGAGAACGTCTCGGGCCTGTACGACGAAAAAAAGGCATAGCGGGCCAGGAAGCGGGTGGTTCGCGAACCGCCCCTACCAAAAGGGCCTTGCCCCCCGGGGGGCGTTCAGAAGCAGAAGGCAAAAGGCAGGGCGATTCGTGAATCGCCCCTACGAAAGAGAGCCGCACCAGCGCATCCGGCGGGACCCTCTTCTGTAG
>JAEXTU010000107.1 GCA_023453335.1 Pseudomonadota bacterium
ATACTGGAGCCCGCGGACCTGGCCGTGCTGCGTTTGCCCGCGGGCCGCTGCGGCCTGCCCCCCGAGGCCCTGGATACGGTCCCAGGCCGCCGTGCCCGGCGCGCCATCAACGCCTACGATCCCATCAGCGAGGACGACGTCGCATGAACAAGCCCGAGATCACCTTCCTCGTCACCTGCGCCGGCGGGGCCACGGTCCCGGCCCTGGTGGCGGAACTTGCGCGCAGCGCGATGTTCGACTTCCGGGTCCTGGGCGTGGACGCCCGGCCGCCGGTGGCCGCGCAGCGGCTCCTGGACGGGGTGTTCCCTGCGCCCCTGGGCCGCGACCCGGGCTACGTGCCCGCCCTGTGCGAGATCATCCGGCGCGAGAAGGTGGACGTGCTCCTGCCCGGCTCGGACGAGGAGGCCTTTGCGGCCTCCGCGGCCCTGCCCGCACTGGAGGCGGCCGGGGCCAGGGTCATCGTGAGCCCCAAGCCGGTGCTGGACCTCATCGCGGACAAGTTCCGCACCTACCAGAGCCTGCAGGCCGCGGGCGTGCCCGTGCCGGAATACACCCTGGCCGTTGACGCCGCCGCGGTGCGCGAGGCGGTGCTTAGCTACGGCTTTCCCCGGCGCACCGTGATCTTCAAGCCGGTGGCCGGTCGGGGCGGGCGCGGCCTGTACGTGCTCTGCGGGCAGGACGCGCCGCCCGCCTGGCTGGGCGGCGGGGCGCGGGAGCGCCGGCTGGAAGGCTTCGACCCCACGGCCGAGGCCATCGCCCCGCTCCTGGAGGGGCCGACCCTGGTCATGCCCTGCCTGGGCGTGCCGGCCTATGACGCGGACATCCTGGCCCTGGGCGGGGGGAGACACGTGGTGGCGGTGCGCCAGCGCACCAACCCCGCGGGCATCCCCTTCACCGGCAACACCCTCTTGGCCGACCCGGGAGTGAGCGCATACTGCCGCGACGTGGCCCGGGTGCTGGGCCTGGACGCCCTGCACGACATCGACCTCATGAGCGGGCCGGACGGCAGGCCGGTGGTGCTGGAGGTGAACCCCCGGCCCAGCGGCAGCATGGTGGCCACCCTGGCCGCCGGGTTCCCGCTCCTGGACTGGGCCGTGGCCCGCCTGATCGGCGCGGCCTTCACCCCGCGCGAACCCGAGCGCCAGGTGGAGATCCTGGCCAAGCCCGGGACCTTTGCGGTCCCGGCCGGGGAGAACTGACATGGACCGGGTGCTCATCCTGGACACCACCCTGCGCGACGGCGACCAGGCCGCGGGCGCGGCGCTCAAGCCGCACGAGAAGAAACTCCTGGCCCGGCAGTTGGAGAAGCTGGGGGTGGACGTGATCGAGGCCGGGTTCCCCGCGGCCTCGGACGCCGAGCTGCGCACCGTGTCGGAGATCGCCAAGGTCATCACGGAGTGCACGGTCTCGGCCTTTGCCCGCGGCGCGAAGCGCGACATCGAGCGGGCCGGGGAGGCGGTGGCAAGGGCCAGGGCGCCCCGCATCGAGGTGGCGGTGCCGGTCTCGGACCTGCACATCGAGCGCCAGCTGGGCAAGACCCGGGAGCAGGTCCTGGAGATGACCCGGGAGAGCGTGCGCCTGGCCCGCCAGTTCGCGCCGGACGTGCAGTGGATCGGGGTGGACTCCACCCGGGCCGACCGGGAATACCTGGCCCGGCACATGGAAACCGCTTTGGCCGCCGGGGCCTCCACGGTGTCCATCGCCGACACCGTGGGCTTCGCCACCCCGCCGGAGATGGACGCCCTGGTGCGCTACCTCCTGGAGGAGGTGGAGGGCATGGGCAAGGCCGTCCTGGCCGTGCACTGCCACGACGATCTGGGCCTGGCCACGGCCAACACCCTGGCTGCGCTGCTGGCCGGGGCGCGGGAGGCCCAGTGCACGGTGAACGGCCTGGGTGAGCGCGCGGGCAACGCGGCGTTGGAAGAGATCGTCATGGCCGCCACCGTGCGCAAGGCGGTCTATCCCTTCCAGCTCGGGGTGGACACCCGGGAGTTGGCCGCCACCAGCCGCATGGTGGCGGAGATGAGCGGGTTCGTGGTGCCGCCCAACAAGGCGGTGGTGGGCGGCAACGCCTTCGCCCACGGCTCGGGCATGCACCAGGACGCCCTGCTCAAGGCCGCCGAGACCTACCAGCTCATCGACCCCGAACTCATCGGCCAGGCCGGCCAGCGCATCGTGATCGGGCCGCACAGCGGCCGGCACGGCCTGCGCCACAAGCTCTGCGACCTGGGCTGCGGCCTGGAGGGCGAGGCCCTGGAGCGGGCCTTCTGCCTGGTCAAGGAGCTGGCCGTGGGCCGCAAGACCCTCTCCGACGAGGAACTCCGGGAGATCGCCCGGCAGTGTTTGCTAAACGGCGGAAACGGGGAAGGAGGGCAGCCATGAACGTGCTGATTCTGGCCGCGCACCCGGACGACGAGGTCCTGGGCTGCGGCGGGACCATGGCCCGGCTGGCCGCGGAGGGGCACCGGGTGAGCGTGGCCATCCTGGGCCAGGGCGCGGCCTCGCGCTTCGCCCCGGGCAGCCCCTCGGCCGCGGCCGAGGTGGCGGCGCTCCAGGACAAGAGCCGGGAGGCCGGCCGTATCCTGGGCGCGGCCGAGGTGCTCCACTTCGGCCTGCCCGACAACCGCTTCGACTCCCTGGACCTGTTGGACGTGGTGAAAATCGTGGAGGGCGAGGCCGAGAGGCTCGCGCCCGAGATGGTGTACGTGCAGCACGGCGGGGACCTCAACGTGGACCACGCCGTCACCTTCCGGGCGGCGCTGACCGCGTTCCGCCCCTTGCCGGGAAGCCCGACCCGGGGGCTCTTCGCCTACGAGGTGGCCTCCTCCACGGAATGGGCCTTCGGCCAGTTCGCCCCGGCCTTCGCCCCGGACACCTTCGCGGACGTGTCCGCCTACCTGGACCTCAAGCTGGCGGCCCTGGCTGCCTACGAGGGCGAGCTGCGGCCCTTC
>JAEXTU010000150.1 GCA_023453335.1 Pseudomonadota bacterium
GCCGAAGATGGCGATATCCGAGCCCGAGCGCAGGTAGGCGTGGATGTCCGCCTTGGCCGAGGTGCGGGTGAAGCGGGGGTCCATGTGGATGATGGTCGCGCCCTTGTCCTTGGCCCGCATGATCCACTTGAAGGAGATGGGATGATTCTCGGCAGCGTTGCTGCCGACCAGGAACACGCAATCACTGTGCTTGAGGTCGGTCCAGTGATTGGTCATCGCGCCGCGTCCGAACGACTCTGCCAGAGCCGCTACAGTGGCGCTGTGTCAGATACGGGCCTGGTGCTCTATGTACACCAGGCCGAGGGAGCGCAGGAACGTTTGATAGACCCAGCACTCCTCGTTGTCCATGGCCGCGGAGCCCACCGAGGCCAGGCCGTCGCAGCGGTTGACCATCTGCCCCTTGGCGTTGGTCTCGACAAAGGAGGCGTCGCGGACGTTCTTCACCCGGCGGGCGATGGTGTCCAGCATCCACTCCCAGCTCTTCTCCTCCCACTTGTCGCTGTAGGGGGCGCGGTACATGGGCTTGAGCGGCCGGACCGGATTCTCGGCCAGCTGCCAGATGGAGGCGCCCTTGGCGCAGAGCGAGCCCTCGTTGATGGGATGGTCCGGGTCGCCCTCCACGTTGATGGCGCGGCCGGTGGCCTGGTCGGTGTGCACAATGAGGCCGCAGCCCACCGAGCAGTAGCAGCAGGCGGAGGTGGTCTGTTTGGCGTTCTTGAGCTTGAATTCCGCGGCCAGGGCGGCGGTGGGCGCGAGGCTCAGGCCCAGGCCGCCGAATGCCGCGGCCAGGCCGGCCGCGGCGGAGAGCTTGAGAAAGTCACGACGGCAGATTTTCATCGCGGGTCTCTCCTAGTTAGAGGTTCGGGGTCAGCGCCCACGGATTTCCCGGGACAGGGAGAGCAGGAGGCCGTAGCCCCACCTGCCCGGCGCCGGCGCGGGGGGCGTCACCCGCTCCGGTCTTTGCGGGGGGCCGCCCCGATGCACGGTCATCCGCAGCGCAACGGCCCGCACCGGGGCAAGGTCGAAGCCCAGCCCGGCAAACGGCGCTGCGGAGGAAAACACGGCCTGCATGCGGCACACCTCCAGGGTTGAGGGGAAATCCAAAACACAAACGGCGGACAGCACACTGTCTGCCGTCTTTATATATGGAAATGGGCAGGGCAAGGCAAAGAAGGGGGACTTACTCAAGCTCAGGCACAAACTGGCACAGGTACTCGGCCAGCAGGGGGAAGATGTCCTGCTCGCGGTTGTTGTAGCGGAACTCCAACTCCTTGAGATACAGGGGGAATCTCTGGCGGGTCACCCCGTGGAACTTGAGCAGGCGCTGCCGGGCGAAGCGCCAGAAACCCTGGCGGCCGTCCACTGCCACGCTGCGGGACAGGCCCTTGAAGTACTCCAGGGGCACCGCGTCGCCCACGCAGCAGACCAGGGTGTCGTAACGCTGGTAGCGGTCGGTGTACACGATGTTGCCCAGCCGCGCGGCCTTGAGCCGGAAATTCAGCTTGAAATGGAGCAGGGTCTCGGCGTTAAACCCGGGGATGAGGTCCACGAAGACCATCCCGTTCTTCTCCATGATCCCGAACACCGAGGCCGGAGCCGGGCCGTCCTCGCGGCGGCCCTCCAGGGCCAAGTTCAGCAGGGAGCCCGGCCCCATGAGCTGGCGGGCGTCCAGGGCGTTGGCCACGATGGCCAGGCGGATCACCGAGATGGCCTTGTACACCGTGTTGTAGGTCATGCGCAGCTGCGCCGTGGCCTCCACCGTGGTCTGGCCCAGCTCGAAGAGCTTGATGACCCGCAGCCAGTCGGCGCAGGAGAGCTGGCCGATGTTCATCCAGCGGCCGGTGAAGTCGTGGAAGGTGTAGCGGCAGCGGGCACAGCGCCGCCGGCCGCTGCCCAGGCGGTAGTTCTTGCGGTGCTTGCAGCGCGGGCAGAACCGCTGGTGGTTCTTCCAGCAGAAGGAGAGCAGGAAGCGGCGGGCCGCCGCCTCCGAGCGCACCAGGGATTCAAAGGTGGGCAGGTCCAATTCCTCCTACCCTCCTATGGCGCTCTGGGCCCGGCCCCGGGCCGCGGCCCCGTTGATGCGCTCCTGCACCAGCTTGTAGCCCAGGGGCTTGCTGGCCATGGCCCGGCGGATGATGCGCACCAGGCCGGAATCGTTGAACCCCGAGGAACGCAGGTAGCCCAGGAGCTTGTAGGTGCGGTCCGAGAACAGGCAGGTGCGCAGCCGGCCGTCGGCGGTGACCCGCAGCCGGTTGCAGGAGTCGCAGAAATGCCGGGACATGGGCGAGATGAGCCCCAGCCGCCCCAGGCCCCCGGCCACCGCAAAGATGCGCGAGGGGCCGCGGTCCACCGCGTCCGGGGAGAGGGGCGTGAGCTCGGCCAGGGCCGAGGCCTCGGCCAGGATATCGTCGGCCTTCCACAGCTTGCCCTCGGTCCACTCCAGGCAGCCGCCCATGGGCATGTACTCGATGAAGCGCAGGTCCACGGGTAGGGCGCGCACCAGGTCCAGGAAGGCGGGCAACTCCTCGTCGTTGAAGCCCTTGATGGCCACCGCGTTGAGCTTGACCTTGATCCCGCGGTCCAGGCACTCGTGCACCGCGCCCAGCACCTCGGGCAGGGCGTCCCGGCCGGTGATGCGCTGGTATTTCTCCCGGTCCAGGGTGTCCAGGGAAATGTTCATGACCTTGATGCCCATGAGCTTGAGCGCCGCGGCCTTGCCCGCCAGCAGGGTGGCGTTGGTGGTGATGCGCAGGTCCAGGTCCGGGAACTCCTCGCGCAACTGGCCCAGGAAGGCCAGGAAGTCCTTGCGCACAAAGGGCTCGCCCCCGGTGAGCCGGACCTTGTTCACCCCCATCCCGCGCACCGCCCGGATGATGACGAGCATCTCCTCGTAGCGCAGGATGTTCTCGTGCGGGATGTACTCGGTCTGCTCCCGGCGGCTGCAGTAGGCGCAGCGCAGGTTGCAGCGGTCGGTGACCGACAGGCGCAGGTAATTGACCGCGCGGCCCAGGCCGTCGGTGAAGCTCATGGCTTCCCCCCCTTGCCCAGCAGGGCCTTGAGCTCCCGGCGCAGGGCGGCCTCGTCCAGCTTGCCGTCGAAGACCTTCTGCAGGGCCCCGTCCCGTCCGTAAAGTTCGGTGCGCGGGATGGCGCGCACCCCCAGTTCGTCCATGAGCCGCTCCCCGCCCCAGGCCGTGGGGTAGCCGAAGGGGTGGGCCTTGACCAGGGCGCGGTAGGCGGCCTCGTCCAGGTCCAGGGACACGCCAACCAGGTAGAGTTGCGACTCGGGGTAGTCCCGGCGCACGGCGGCCAGGTGGGGAATCTCCTCCCGGCAGGGGCCGCACCAGGTGGCCCAGTAGTTGACCACCGTCATTGCGCCAGAAGCGGCGGCCGCAGCCACCAGCGTACGGATGCCCGCAGCGTCCAAAACGCCGGGGGTCTGACCGGCCCGGGCGGCCGGGCACAGGCAGAGCAGGAGCAGGGCCCCGGCCAGCAGGCGGTGCGCCAGGCTCATCGCCCGTTCTCCGCGGCCTGCTCCAGCCGGGCCAACACGGCCAGGTCGGCAGGATAATTGATGTTGAAGAACACGTGGGCCTCCTCCGGGCCGTAGGGGATGAGATGCCGCCCGGTGGCAGGCAGGGCGCGGGCCAACTTGCGCTCGCCCGCGGCCAGGGCCGCGGCCAAATGGGGCCGGGCCTCGTCTTCGTAGATCGCCACCAGGGGCTCGATGAACCCGGTGGCGGATTGCAGGAACGTGGTGACCACCGCGTCGGCGGGCCGGGAGGCGCGATGCGCCACCAGCCGGGCCACGGTGGCCGCGTCCAGCAGGGGCAGGTCGCAGGCCAGGACCAGGAGCGGCCCGCCCAGGCGGGCGAGCCCGGTGAGGATGCCACCGATGGGGCCGTGTCCGGGCGCGTCGTCGGGCAGCCAGTCCAGGGTAAGGCCCAGGTCCGCGGGATCGCGGCCGGAAACCAGCACCCGGGCGCAGAACTGCGCAGCCAGGCCCGCGGTGCGGGCCAGCAGGCCCTGCCCGGACACGGACAGCTCCACCTTGTCCTGGCCCAGCCGGGTGCTCCGGCCGCCGGCCAGGACCAGCCCGGTCAGGGGCCCGGCCAGGTTTCTCGACGCGCTCACGGCCGCCCCGGGTCGGCGATGCGGCCCGTCGGGTCGTGGAACACGGTGAAGCGGCCCTCCCGGGCGAAGCCGGCCAGGGTCAGGCCCTGCTCGACGGCCAGGTCCAGGGCCGCGGTGGTGAGGGCGGAGCGGCTCACGGCCAGGCCGAACCCGGCCCGGGCCACCTTGGCCAGCAGCGAGGCGGTGAAGCGGCAGGAGGCGAACAGGGCCAGGCCCCCGGGCGCGACCCCGGCGGCCAGCATCCAGCCGGCCAGGCGATCCATGCAGTTGTGCCGGCCGATGTCCTCCACCACCTTCAGGAAGGTCCCGGCGGCCGGGTCCAGGATGCCGGCGCGGTGGAAGCAGCCGGTGGCCTCCCAGTTGCCGGCCCCGGCCACGAACTCCTCCATGCGTTCCAGGATGGCCGAGGCGGCCAGCGGCCCGCCGGACAGGGGGCCGCGGGAGCGGGACGCGCCCGGATGGGTCCCGGGCTCGGTGTGTAGATGGAAATGGTCGCCTTCCACCCGGTCCAGCACCGGCAGGCGGCCGGGCGGGCAGAGGTCCAGCAGGGCGTGGCCCAGGGCCAGGGCCTCCAGGTTCGTGGGGTGCGCCCACAGACGCTTCTCGGCCCCGTCCAGGACCAGGGTGAGGCGCACCTCGGGGGTGACCACGTCGGTCAGGTCCCGCCAGGCCCCGCCCTTGAACTGGCGGCAGGCCACCTGGCGCAGGCCGCAGAATTCGGACACGCGCCCCCCCTTGCTAGAAGCCCCAGCCGGACAGGGTGGGACGGCCGTAGCCCTCGCGGGCGGCCACCATGTCCAGGGCCAGGGACTCCAGGTCGTCCAGGAGCGGCACCGCCACCCGGTCCAGCTCCCGGAAATCGATGGTCTTGATGTAGCGCTTGCAGGTGGAGCACACATCCACCCGGTAGCCGGGCTCCTCCTGCACGGTGAAGAAGGGGAGCTTCTTCTGGTCGCGTTCGCCGCAGAAGGCGCACATCATGCGCGGGGCACGGTAGCGGGCGTGGCAGAAGGAGCAGGTGAGCATGCGCACCCCCTCCTTGCCGGCCAGCTCGGCGATGAGCGGCGGCCGGCCGCACACCGGGCAGTGCCCGTGCTCCCAGGCACGCTCCCCGTGGTGCTCGACCAGGAGCGCCTCGGCCACCTTCTCCAAGCTGGGGCTCAGGGCCACCTGGGCCAGGAAGGGCAGGGTCAGGGGCGCCTCGGGACTGCGCTCGGCAAAGGGGGCGAAGAATTCCTGGTCCTGGCGCAGGTACGCGGCGAAGACCTTCCCCAGGTCCAGCTTGCCGTCCTGCATGTCCTGGCGCACCAAGGCCCCGGCCGCGGCCACCGGGCCGCCGGCCTGCTCCAGGATGTCCAGGGTCCTGGCAAAGAGGTCGCGGGCCTGGGCCGCGTCATAGGGAAAGTCCGCAGGCTCGATGAGCGCGCGGCCCTGGACGTGCAGGTCCGGCTCGGTCAGCTTGGCCGTGAGTTCGGCGGGGACCTCCACGGCGCAGGCCGGACGGGCCTCCAGGTGCAACCGGGCCACCCGGCCCACCAGGGCCACTAGGTCCTTGGGCAGATATTCCTTGCCGGCCAGGCCCTCGAGTTTCCGCTCCACGTTCCGCTCGCGCGCTTGATCGCGTTCGTCCACAGGTCACCGTCCAGGGATGGGGTTTGCGTAGGGTTTGGACCTTAGCCCATGTCATTCACCCTGCCACCTTTACCCCTCTTACGCAAACTTTTACACTCCTTTTTTGTCGGAACCTGCATTTTCCCCGTGTTTATTCCGGGTATCAATTATGGGATGAAAAGCCGATGCCCGGTTTTTCGCCTCCCGATGAAAAGTCCGGCCTAGTTGTTGGGTAAACACCGGGCCTGGCCCACAGCCCGGCCCCTGCCAGGAGCGAATAATCATCCCGCCAGGTTAGACCTATTTCCCCAGGCTATTTCCGGTCCTGTCCGGCAAGAGCCTGCTCTCTCCCTGGATTATTTTCCCAACGCTGGGACTGCCACGAATTTATGGAAATACAGCACTCCTACCAAAATACACCGTGCCAGAGTTTGCGTAATTCACCCACAATTTCACCTGGTGTTGGGAAGGCGTAATGGTAATTTGTGGTCGGAATTGGTATCTATCCTTCTCGAATCCATATTTCCCCAACCACGAGGGAGGAAACCCATGCGCAAATGCCTGCTCGCCGTCCTGTCCCTGGCCCTGGTGGCCACCTTCGCCCTGGCCAACACCGCCCGGGCCGCGGACACCCTCATGATGGCCACCACCACCAGCACCGACGACACCGGCCTGCTGGACTACCTGGCGCCCAAGTTCAAGGCCGACTCCGGCATCGAGCTCAAGTGGACCGCCACCGGCACCGGCAAGGCCCTGGCCATGGGCAAGGACTGCAACGTGGACGTGCTGCTGGTGCACGCCCCGGCCGCGGAGAAGAAGCTGGTGGCCGAGGGCGCGGGCATCGACCGCACCGAGGTCTTCTACAACGACTTCGTGATCCTGGGCCCCAAGGCCGACCCGGCCAAGGTCAAGGGCAAGAGCGTGGCCGAAGCCTTCCGGGCCATCCGGGCCAAGAAGGCCAATTTCGTGTCCCGCGGCGACGATTCCGGCACCGACAAGATGGAGAAGGCCCTGTGGGCCGACGCCAACCTGCCCACCCCGGACAAGGACTCCTGGTACATCTCCGCGGGCCAGGGCATGATCGCCACCATCAACATGGCGGCCGAAAAGGGCGGCTACACCCTGTCCGACCGCGGCACCTTCATCAAGTACGAGGCGGACAAGAAGGGCAACCCCCCGGTGGTCATCCTGGTGCAGGGCGACAAGCTCCTGCTCAACCAGTACAGCGTGATCCCGGTGAACCCGGCCAAGTGCCCCAGCGTGAAGCACGACCTGGCCGAGAAGTTCCGCACCTGGCTGGCCTCGGCCAAGGTGCAGAAGGAAGTGGCCGGCTTCAAGCTCATGAACAAGCAGCTCTTTACGCCCAACGCCAAGTAGGGATACAGCTCGGAATCCGGGCGGGGCGGCCATCCTCAGCCCCGCCCGGTTCGTTTTTGCACGGAGCCATCGGCACGGGCCATGGACTATCTACTGGAAGGAATCACCCAGGCCTTCAGCCTCATCTTTTCCGGGGACCCCGAGACCTTTTCCGCGGTCTGGGCCACCCTGCTTTCCTCGGGCATGGCCATGGCCGCCATCCTGGCCCTGGGCCTGCCCCTGGGTTTCCTGCTCGGCCACTCCGCCTTCCCGGGCCGGGGTATGGTGCGCACCCTGGTGGACACCCTGCTCTCCCTGCCCACGGTGGTGGTGGGGCTCCTGGTCTACGCCCTGCTCACCCGGCGTGGCCCCCTGGGCGACTGGGACCTGCTCTTCTCCATCCCGGGCATCGCCATCGGCCTGACCATCCTGGGCCTGCCCATCGTGATGGCCATGACCGCCACCGCGGTGGAGGGCCTGGACCGCCGCCTGCGCCACACCCTGCTCACCCTGGGGGCCAACCCCCGCCAGGTCCTGGCCACCACCCTCTGGGAGGCCCGGTTCAGCCTGGCCCTGGCCGCGGTGGCCGCCTTCGGCCGGGTGGCCACCGAGGTGGGCATCGCCATGATGGTGGGCGGCAACATCAAGTGGACCACCCGCACCATCACCACGGCCATCGCCCTGGAGACCAACAAGGGCCAGTTCGCCCTGGGCATGGCCCTGGGCATCATATTGCTGGGCATCGCCCTCATGGTGAACCTGGCCGTGGCCGGGCTCAAAAGGATGGCCAGGGAATGAGCGCCCCCCTCTACTCCCTGCGCAACGTGCGCCAGGAATATGGCCGCCGCCTGGCCCTGGACCTGGCCGAACTGGACGTGCCCGAGCGCTCCATCCTGGGCCTGTCCGGGCACAACGGCAGCGGCAAGAGCACGCTCTTGCGCATCCTGGCCTTCCTGGAGGATCCGGTGGCCGGCAGCGTGGCCTATGCCGGCCGCCCGGCGAGCACCCGCAATGCGGAACTGCGCCGCGAGGTCTGCCTGCTCACCCAGGAGCCCTACCTGCTCAAGCGCTCGGTGCTGGGCAACGTGGCCTACGGCATGTGGGTCCGCGGGGAGAACCGCCAGGAGCGAGCCGAAGAGGCCCTGGACATGGTGGGCCTGGCCCCGACGAAGTTCGCCCGCCGCTCCTGGCGCGAGCTGTCCGGCGGCGAGGCGCAGCGGGTGGCCCTGGCCGCCCGCCTGGTCCTGCGGCCCCGGGTGCTGCTCCTGGACGAGCCCACCAACAACCTGGACCGGGAGAGCGCGACCCGCATCAAGGACGCGGCCGTGGCCGCCCGCACCGCCTGGGGCGCCACCCTGGTGGTGGTGAGCCACGACCTGCCCTGGCTGGAGTCGGTGGCCGACCGGGTCATCCGCCTGGCCGACGGACGCATCCACGCCCCGGGAGGGGACGCCTGACCGGCTTGCCCCGGGGCACATCCGAGGCTACCCTGCGCGGACTTCTGTTCGGAGGTTGCCCATGCTCGCCGTGAACCTGGTCGGTTTCAAGAAGTGCGGCAAGACCACCCTGGCCCTGGACCTGGCCGCGGAGTTCGCCCGCCGCGGAATCAAGGCCGCGGCCGCCAAATTCACCCACCACCCATTCCTGGACCGGGGCGAGACCGACTCGGACCGGCTCTTCGCGGCCTTTGGCCAGTGCGCGGCCCTGGCCGGGGCCGAGACCCAGGTCAGCTGGGACGGAAAGCGCTACCTGGCCGACCTCCTGCCCCTCTTGGACTGCCAGGTCCTGGTGGTGGAGGGCGGCAAGACCCTGGGCTGGCTGCCCCGCGTCATCCTGCCCCGCACCCCGGAGGAGGCCGCCGACCTCTCGCCCGAGTTGGCCCTGGGCTCCTTCGGGCCGGTGGAGGTCCCGGGCCTTCCTCGCCTGGCCGACCCGGCCGCGGTGGCCGATGCGGTGCTGGCGCGGGGCTTCAGCCTGCCCGGCCTGGACTGCGGCGCCTGCGGCCGGCCTGACTGCCGCGGCCTGGCCGCGGACATCGTGGCCGGCACGGCCAAGCCCGCCGACTGCCAGGCCCGCCGCTCGGACATAAAGATCACCGTGGCCGGCGCGGAGCTGGCCCTGTCACCCTTCGTGGCCGACATCCTGGCCGGCGGCATCCTGGGCTTGCTGCGGACCCTCAAGGGCTTCGGCCCCGGTCCGGTGGAGATATCCATCGCCGGTTAGGATTGCGTCCCGCAGCACATCAAGGCTAGGGTAGAGGGAGGGGGACCGCCATGGACACGATGCTCTCCACCCGCGAGGTGGCCAAGTACCTCGGGGTCAACGAGAAGATGATCTACTCCATGATCACCGAGAAGGGCCTGCCCGCGTCCAAGGTTTCGGGCAAGTGGATGTTCCCGCTCAAACTCGTGGAGCAGTGGGTCCTGTCCAAGACCGTGAACCTCCCGGCCGGCCAGGCCGCGGCCGAGGCCCGGGGGGACGTGCTGGTGGTGGCCGGGTCCAACGACCTGCTCCTGGACCGGGTCCTGGCCCTGTTCATGGCCGAGAACCCCGGCCTGCTGGCGGCCTTCGCCAACCTGGGCAGCCTGGGCGGCATCCGCGCCCTGGGCCTCGGCCAGTGCCAGATGGCGGCCAGCCACCTGGCCCAGGACAACGGGGAGGAGTTCAACTTCGCCTTCTGCCGCGAGGAGTTGGCCGAACTGCCCGCGGTGGTGAACCTCTCCCGCCGGGAGCAGGGCCTCATGCTGGCCCCGGGCAACCCGCAGCGGGTCGCTTCCGTGGCCGACCTGGCCCGCAAGCGGCTCACGGTGGTAAACCGCGCCCCGGGCACCGGCACCCGGCTGCTCTTCGAGCGGGAGATCAGGAAGGCTGGCTTCGACCCGGAGAGGCTGGCGGGCTGGGACTCGGTGGCGCCCCGCCACCTGGACGCCGGCCTGGCGGTGCTGGGAGGTGCAGCCC
>JAEXTU010000209.1 GCA_023453335.1 Pseudomonadota bacterium
GCCTCCATCTCTTCGGGCTCGGCCTCGAACTCGTACTCGGGCTCTTCCAGGGCGCGGAAGCGGAACTTGAAGCGGCACTTGGGGCAGGTGGCGAACACGGACTTGGCCGGGACCTTGTCCTCGGCCACCTCGCGCCCGAACCCGCATTGCGGGCAGATGATTTCCATAGGTCCTACCTTGTCGGGGACGTAGATTCCAAGCCTACCCCACATGCCCCCGGGGCCGCAAGGGAGGGGTTATTCCCCGACCAGGGCCTTTGCGGATCAATCAAAAATACCCTGCGGGTATTTTTTCCCTTACTCCCCGACCAGGGCTTTTGCGAAGTCCTCGCCCGAGAAGGGGCGCAGGTCCTCCATCTTCTCGCCCAGGCCCACGAAGGTGATGGGCAGCTTGAACTGCATGGCGATGGCCACCACCACCCCGCCCTTGGCCGTGCCGTCCAGCTTGGTGAGCACGATCTCGTCCACGCCCACGGCCTCGGAGAAGAGCTTGGTCTGGGAGATGGCGTTCTGGCCGGTGGTGGCGTCCACCACCAGGAGGCAGCGGTGCGGGGCCCCGGGGTGCTTCTTGCCCAGGACCGCCTTGATCTTCTTCAGCTCTTCCATGAGGTTGGTCTTGGTGTGCAGCCGGCCGGCGGTGTCCACGAAGAGCACGTCGTAGCCCCCGCGCAGGGCCGCGTCCACGGCCTCGAAGGCCACGGCCGCGGGGTCCGCGCCCTCGCCCTTGCCGTAGAAGCCCGCGCCGGTGCGGTCCGCCCAGATCTTGAGCTGCTCCATGGCCGCGGCCCGGAAGGTGTCGCCCGCGGCGATGAGCACCTTTTTGCCCTGCATGGCCGCGCGGTGGGCCAGCTTGGCGATGGTGGTGGTCTTGCCCACCCCGTTGACCCCGATCATGAGCACCACCTCGGGCGGGTTCACCGCGGTGATGCGCTTGGCCGGGGTGAACACCGCGGCCAACTCCTCCTGCATGATGCGCTTGAAATCCCCCGGCTTGGCGCTGTCCTTGCGCACCCGGTCCCGCAGGCGCTGGGTCAGGCCGCGCACGGTGTCCATGCCCACGTCGGCCATGACCAGGACCTCCTCCAGGTCCTCCCAGAAGCCCTCGTCCAGCTCGGAGCGGCTGGCCAGGAGCCCGTCGATCTGGCGGGTGATGCGCTCCTTGGTCTTCTCCAGGCCGGCGGAGAGCTTGAGCATGAGCCGGGAGCGCTCGTCCTCCGCGTCCTCCAGGTCCAGGGCCAGGGCCAGGCGGTACTGGAGCTCGGAGCGGAAGTCGGCGAGCTTCGCGTACTCCATGGTGTCCAGCCAGGCCTCGAACCGGGCCACGAACTCCCGGGCCTCGGCGGCCGGGGCCTCCAGGGCCGCGAACAGGAAGAGCAGCCGCTCGGTGAGCAGCTCCCCGCGGGTCTCGACCCCGGCCAGCGCCACCTTGAGCCACTCCGAGAGCCGGGGCTCGGCCTGGCGCAGGGCCAGGGTCAGGTCCTTCTGCCAGTCCGCGCCGGCCACCAGCCGGGTCTCGTCTGGAGCGGCGGCCGCAGCGGCCGGGGATGCGGCCGGGGCGGCGGGGGCGGCGGTTTCCGGCGGGGCCGCCGGGGCGGGCTCGCCGGGCTTGTTCGTGAAGATGCTCTTTATCGTGGAGAAGAATCCCATGGTCCGTCCTTGGGTGGGTATCGGGAGTGAGGCCCGGCGCGCGGCAGGGCCGCGTCGGGCTAGGGGCCTACTTTGCCCAGAAGAGGGGCGAGGTCAAGTCGCCAGCGCGCGGCCTTGCAAAAGTGGCGGGAAAGGGGCAGGAAGGAGCCCGGCCCGGCGTGTGCCGGGAGGAAAAGTCCAAGAATAACGAGGGATATATGCGAGTCATCGCGGTCAAGGACGCGCTGGCGGCGGACGCCCCCCGGGACGCGGTCCTGGTGCGGGGCTGGGTGCGCACCAAGCGCGAGGGCAAGGGTTTCGCCTTCCTGGAGGTCAACGACGGCTCCTGCCTGAAGAATCTCCAGGTGGTGGTGGACGAGGGCGTGGTGGCCCCGGCGGTGCTGGCCGAGGCGGGCACCGGCGCGGCGGTCCAGGTCATGGGCGCGCTGGTGGAGTCCCCGGGCAAGGGCCAGAAATGGGAGATGAAGGCCACCGGCCTCACCGTGGTGGGCGGCGCGGACCAGGAGGCCTACCCCCTCCAGAAGAAGCGCCACTCCGACGAGTTCCTGCGCACCATCGCGCATCTTAGGCCGCGCACCAACAAGTTCGGGGCCCTGTTCCGCCTGCGTTCGGAGCTGGCCTTTGCGGTGCACGAGTTCTTCCGGGCGCAGGGCTTCTTCTGCCTGCACTCGCCCCTGCTCACCGGTTCGGACTGCGAGGGCGCGGGCGAGCTGTTCCGGGTCACCACCCAGCCGCGGGGGGCCTCAGCCAAGGCGGACGAGGATTTCTTCGGCCAGGACGCCTTTCTCACGGTGTCCGGCCAGTTGTCGGCCGAGGTGTTCGCCCAGGCCCTGGGCAAGGTCTACACCTTCGGGCCGACCTTCCGGGCCGAGAACTCCAACACCCCGCGCCACGCGGCCGAGTTCTGGATGATCGAGCCGGAGATGGCCTTTGCCGACCTCACCGACGACATGGACCTGGCCGAGTCCATGCTCAAGCACCTGGTCACGGTGCTGCGCGAGCGCTGCGCCGACGACCTGGAGCTCTTCGCCACGTTCGTGGACCCGCAACTCACCGCCCGGCTGGACAGCATCACGGCCGAGCCCTTTGCCCGCCTGTCCTACACCGAGGCGGTGGCGGTGCTGGAAAAGGCCCAGGCGTCGGGCAAGATTAAGTTCGAGTACCCGGTGTCCTGGGGCCTGGACCTGCAGACCGAGCACGAGCGCTACCTGGCCGAGGTGCACTGCAAGCGGCCGGTGGCGGTGTACGACTACCCCAAGGCCATCAAGCCGTTCTACATGCGGCAGAACGAGGACGGCCGGACCGTGGCGGCCATGGACGTGCTGGCCCCGGGCGTGGGCGAGATCGTGGGCGGCAGCCAGCGCGAGGAGCGCCTGGACGTGATCACCGCGCGCCTGGCCGAACTGGGCATGGAGAGCGCGCCCTACTGGTGGTACCTGGACCTGCGCCGCTTCGGCAGCGCGCCCCACGCGGGCTTCGGCCTGGGCTTCGAGCGCCTGCTCATGTTCCTCACCGGGGTCTCCAACATCCGCGACGCCATTCCCTTCCCGCGCACCCCGCGCAGCCTGGATTTCTAGCCGCACAACGAACCGGGCGCAGGGACGAGG
>JAEXTU010000243.1 GCA_023453335.1 Pseudomonadota bacterium
GATTCGGGCCAGGCCAGGGTGAGCCCGGCCGGATAGAAGGGCGCGGCCAGGGCCAGGGCCAGGGCCAACAGCGGCGGGGTGTCCGCCGAGAGGTCCAGGCGGTCGATGGTCTCGCCCTGGCGCAGGCCGGAATCCACCAGGCCGGTGGACTCCAGGCGGGCGGGCAGGCCCCAGGACATGGGCTCCACCGCGGCCAGGCGAGCGCCCAGGCGGGAGCACAACTCGGCGGCCGGGGCCAGGTCCAGGGCCTTGAGCGCGGTGCCGCCGGTGAAGGTGCTGCGGCCGGGCCGCCCCACGGCCAGGGCCAGGAGGAGATAGAGGTTCAGCTCGTCCTCGCCCACGAACAGGGTGCGGTTGCCCAGGTCCGGGGCGGCGCCGGCCTCGGCGGTCAGGGCGTCGGCACCCATGGACACGTGGCCGCCCGCGCTGTTCATGGCCTTGGCCAGGTCGGCCAGGGCGTCGTCCAGCACCGCGGGGTCCAGGCGCAGGGCGCTTCCCCGCACCCCGGCGCAGAAGAGCGCAGCGCGCTGGAACAGGCGGGAGCGGGGTCCGGCCAGATCCGCGGCCAGGGGTCCGGGGTCCGGGCGGAAGAACAGGCGGCGGACCGGAGCGGTGGGCTCCTGGCCGGCCAGTTCGTAGCCCAGGCCGTTGGCCAGGGCGAAGAGCTTGCGCAGGGTCGGCAGGTCCAGGCCCGCGTTTCCGGCCAGGGCGGCCCATTCGCGCCAGGAGCGGCGCTCCTGCTCGCGGTCGGCCAAAGAGCCGCCGCGGGCCTTGCGGGTGCGGGCGGCGCCCGCCATGGACTGGGCCCGGCGGGCCAATGCCTCGATGAGCTGGCGGTCCAGGTCCGCAAGCCCTTCCCGATGGCCGCCACGCTGGGGCGGCCGTTTCCGGCGATCAATCATGGTGGTGTTGTCCAAAAAGGAAAGTCGCCCCTCTTACCCCAAGGGCGGGGCCAGGGCAAGTGCGGGTCCGGCTGCAAAAAAAGGGGGGCGCCCGAGGGCGCCCCCCACGTGGTCAGTCGAAGCGCCCGGAGGCTACTTCATGGAGCCGCCGGAAGCGGCCTTCTGCATCTTGACCTCGACCTTCTCGGTCAGGCCTTCGTAGTAGGCGCGCAGGATCACCAGGACCTCTTCGCGGCCGAAGTGGTCGGGCACGGCGGCGCCCTCGGACAGGGCCTTGCGCAGCTTGGTGCCGGACAGGATCACGCGGTCTTCCTTGGTGTGCGGGCAGGTGCGCAGGGAGGCCATGCCGTCGCACTTGAAGCAGTAGAAGGTCCAGTCGATCTTCATGGGCTTGCACAGCAGGGCCTTGCCCGGAGCCGACGGGGTCGGGATCTGGTCGAAGATGGTCTGGGCCTCGAACATGCCGTAGAAGTCGCCCACGCCGGCGTGGTCACGGCCGATCAGCATGTTGTTGACGCCGTAGTTCTGGCGGAAAGTGGCGTGCAGCAGGCCCTCGCGGGGACCGGCGTAGCGCATGTCCAGGGGGTAGCCAGCCTGGAGCACGTTCTTCTTCACGAAGTACAGCTCCACCAGCTTGTCGATGCACTTCACGCGCACGTCGGCCGGGATGTCGCCGGGCTTCAGGTTGCCGATCAGGGAGTGGATCAGCACGCCGTCGCACACTTCGATGGCGATCTTGGCCAGCAACTCGTGGGAGCGGTGCATGGGGTTGCGCAGCTGCAGGGCGGCCACGTTCTTCCAGCCCAGCTTGTCGAACTCGGCGCGCACTTCGGCGGGCCGCTTGTAGATGCCCTCGTACTTGGTCGGGTAGTTGCCCTCGGAGAGGACCTTCACCGGGCCGGCCAGGCAGTACTTCTTCTGGGCGAGCACCATCTGGACGCCCGGGTGGTCCTTGACGGCCACTTCCCAGAACTTGTCGTCGGCGGAGTCGTCGCCGGCGCCCTTGTAGACCTTCTCGCACTCCCACTTCTTCTCGGCCTCGGTCAGCTCGAACTTCTCGGTGACCTTCATGGTGGCGTAGATGGTGCCGCTGTTGACCAGGGCGATCTCGTCGCCAACCTTCACGGACTCGTCGTCGGTGTCCATCACCACGGGCACGGGCCAGAAGGTGCCGTCGGCCATCAGGAAGCTCTCGCAAACGCCCTTCCAGTCGGCCTTGGTCATGAAGCCTTCGAGCGGCGAGAAGCCGCCGATGCCGATCATGATGAGGTCGCCCTTCACGCGGTTGGACACCTCGATCTTCTTCAGGGAATCGGCCTTCTTCTGCTCGGCCTTCAGCGCATCGCCCTCGAGCAGGCGGATGACCAGACCTTTGCCACCATGCGGGGGAACCAGCTGCGACATGTGTCGTCTCCTTAACTGTCCGTTTTTGGTTGCCTCATCGATACGATCTATCCATTCGTATCTGTCGCCTCAAGCCGCGATCTGTGTACGTTAGCACGTCGGTATCCGCGGAGCGCACGAAAGGACCGCGCGGAAACCGGCACTTCGCTCTAGAGAAAAAACCCGGCAACTGTCAAGCAGGCCCTCGGACGGCGGGCCTGGACCGGAATTTTCCTGTTTACGTCCATTAATTCATACTGTTTCC
>JAEXTU010000290.1 GCA_023453335.1 Pseudomonadota bacterium
CCCGAACTCTCGCCCGTGAACTGGGCCTCACTGGCCTGCGCGGCCGGACCCGAGACGCACGGGGTCTTCGGCTTCACCCGCCTGGACCCGGCCAGCTTCAACGTCTCCCTCATGGATTCCACCTGGATCGCGGCCCCCACCCTCTTCGACCGGCTCTCGGAGCGCGGCCTGACCAGCAAGGCCCTGAACCTGCCCGGCCTGGCCCCGGCCCGGCCCCTGCGCGGCATGCTGGTGGCCGGCTTCCCAGCTCGGGACCTGGCCTCGGCCGTGTACCCCCCGCCCCTGGCCCGGCTGCTCGCCGCCCGGGGCTACGCCATCGAGCCCGACACCGCGGCCGGGCTCACCGCCCCCGACCGCCTGCTGGCCGGGCTCACCGCCTCCCTGGCCGGCCGCCGGGCCGGCCTGGACCTGCTCTGGCCTGACCTGGCCTGGGATTTCTTCGCCTACGTGCTCACCGAGACCGACCGGCTCTTCCACTTCCTGTTCGACGCCTTGGAGGAGCCCGGCCACCCCCTGCACCTGGCCTGCGCCGCCCTGGTCCGCCGTTGGGACGCGGCCGTGGGCGACTTCCTGGACCGTTTCGCCGCCCTGCCCGCGCCCAAGCGCCTGCTGGCCATGGCCGACCACGGCTTCACCCGGCTCACGGCCGAGGTGGACCTGAATGCCTGGCTGCGCGGGCACGGCCTGCTCCGCCTCTCGGGCATTCCCCGCCACGAGCTGGACGCCGGCGTGGTGGCACAGGGCTCCCAGGCGTTCGCCCTGGACCCGGGCCGGCTCTTCCTGCTCACCCCGGACCGCTTCCCCCGCGGCGGCCTGGCCAGGACCCTGGCCGCGGACCTGGCCGAGTCCCTGCGCCGCCAGCTCCTGGACCTGCGCTGGGAGGGCCGGCCAGTCCTGCGGGCCGTGCACCGCGGCGCGGACCTCTACCCCGGCAGCGCCTCGCCCCACCGGCCGGACCTGGTCTGCGAGCCCGAGCCCGGCTTCTCCCTCACCGCCAAGCTCGACCGCAGCGAGGTCTTCTCCCGGCACGGCCGCACCGGGGTGCACACCGTGGAGGACGCCTTCTTCTATGATTCCGAGGGGGCGGCCTCGCAGCGCGTGCGCGACGTGGGCCGGCTGGTGCTGGACTTTTTCGGGGCGTGACCGCAAGATGCGCGGCGGAAGCAGGCCGTGATCGATTTCGCAAAGCAGCTCAATCCCGCCCAGTGGGAAGCCGTGCGCTCGCCGGGGGGGCCCATGCTGGTCATTGCCGGCGCGGGCTCGGGCAAGACCCGGACCATCGTGTACCGTTTGGCCTGGCTGGTGGGACAGGGGGTCGCGCCGGACTCCATCCTGCTGCTGACCTTCACGCGCAAGGCCGCGGCCCAGATGCTGGAGCGGGCCTCGGCGCTCCTGGGCTCCGAGGGCGCAGCCCTGGCCGGGGTGCAGGGCGGCACCTTCCACTCCTTCGCGTTTTCCCTGCTGCGCCGCTTCCCGGGCGCCCTGGGCCGAGACCGGCTCACGGTCATGGACCAGTCCGAGGCCCAGGCCGCGGTGGCGAACGTCCGCGACGAGCTGGGCCTGGCCAGGGGCGACAAGTCCTTTCCCAAGCGGGCCATGGTCCTGGCCCTCATCTCCAAGGCCCGCAACAAGGAGTTGCCCCTGGAGGAAATCCTCTCAGCCGAGGCCTTCCACCTGCTGCCCCACGTGCCGGCCCTGGCCCAGATCGCCGCGGGCTACGAGAAATACAAGGCCGAGAGCGGCCTGCTCGACTACGACGACCTGCTCTCCGGCCTGGAGAAGCTGCTCGCCACCCACGAGCCCGCCCGGGAGTGGGTGCGCCGCCGCATCAGCCATGTCATGGTGGACGAGTACCAGGACACCAACCCGGTGCAGGCCCGCCTGGTCCGGCTGCTGGCCGGCGAGGGGGGCAACGTCATGGCCGTGGGCGACGACGCCCAGTCCATCTATGCCTTCCGCGGCGCGGACGTGCAGAACATCCTGCGCTTCCCCAGGGACTTCCCGGGCGCGAGCCTGGTGCGCCTGGAGCAGAACTACCGCTCCACCCAGCCCATCCTGGACCTGACCAACGCCCTGCTGGCCCAGGCCCGGGAGCGCTACGACAAGAACCTGTTCACCAGGCGGGCGGGCGGGCCGCGGCCCCGGCTTATCCGCCCCCTGTCCGACCGCACCCAGGCCCAGGTGGTGGCCAAGCTGGTCATGGAGCTGGCCCGGGACCGCCCCCTGCACGACATCGCGGTGCTCTTTCGCGCCTCGTACCACGCCTTCCCCCTGGAGGCGGTGCTGAACCGCATGGGGGTCAAGTACCAGAAGTTCGGCGGGGTGCGCTTCACCGAGGCCGCCCACGTGCGGGACGTGCTGGCCTATTTGCGCCTGCTGGTGAACCCCGCGGACGGCCCGGCCTTTGCCCGCATCCTGGAGCACGTCAGGGGCGTGGGCCCCAAGACCTGCTCCGGCCTGCACGCGGCGCTGCTGGCCGGCGAGGCGGGCGCGGTCAAGCACGCCTGCGCCAGGCGGCCCGAGGTGGCCGCCATCCTGGAGTTCGTGGACGGCCTGCGCAAGCGCCCGGCCGCCCCGGCCGCGCTCCTGGAGCGCATCGTCGAGCACTACAAGCCCATTCTCCGGGAAAAACACCCCGACGACTTCCCCACCCGGGAGTCCGGCCTGGAGCAGCTTCTCAAGATCGCGGCCGAGTACCGCGACCCGGCCCAGTTCCTGGCCGACCTCTCCCTGGAGAGCCCGGACGAGGACGAAGGACGCGGCCGGGAGAACGCCCTGGTGCTCTCCACGGTGCACTCGGCCAAGGGCCTGGAGTGGTCCGCGGTGCTGGTCATCGACCTGGTGGAGGAGCGCTTCCCCTCGCGCCACGCCATGAACCGGCCCGAGGACCTGGAGGAGGAGCGCCGCCTGCTCTACGTGGCCTGCACCCGGGCGCGGGACTCGCTCACCCTGTTCGTGCCCGCCGCGGTGGGCAACTTCGCCGGGGGCAGCGACCCGGCCGCGGCCAGCCCCTTCGTGGCCGCCCTGCCCGGCAGCGCCTACGAGGAGTGGCGGGAGAGCTACGTGGGCGGCCTGACCCAGGTGCAGGCCCGCACCCCGGACCTGGGGTTCTACGCATCACGCGCTTCCGGGGCCGTGCCCCGCAGGCCGGAGCCCGACCCCGGGGTGGACCCCGAGTCCCGGCACGGCGGCTCCCAGCTCCCCCCGGACGAGGCCCCGGCCCCGGCCGTTCCTGCGGCTCCCGCGGCGCCGGCGGCCGCGCCGGGCCGGCTGGGCTACTGCCGGCACAAGATCTTCGGCCGAGGCAAGATCATCGCCGCGCCGGGGCCAGACAAGTTCAAGGTCAATTTCCCCGGGTTCGGGGTCAAGGTCATCCTGCGCGACTACCTGGAACTGGAGGCCGAGGGCTGACCCGCCCGCGCGGCCCGTGCCCCAGGCGGCCGTGATTCCCGGCCCGGCCCGGCCACGTCCCAGCGGCCTTTGCTTGCACGGGGCTGTTGACTTGCGCCCCCGATAGGGTAGAAATATGGGAAGGTCGGCCAGGGTGTTAGCACCTTTTATAGGTCCGGCCGCCGGCCACTCTCCAGCAAACGTCGTCCCGGGGGATCAGGATGCTCTCGAAAATGCTCGGCCTTGCGTCCCACGAAGAAGAGATAGTCTGCGACTACAACGCCCTCATCGGCGAGGCCCTGGTCGCGGAACAGGTCATCACCCCGGAGAAGCTCTCCCGCGCCCTCAAGGCGGCCCAGGACGACGCCAGCTACAAGCACCTGGCCCAGGCCGTGGTCAAGCTGCGCCTGGCCGCGGAAAAGGACGTGGTGGCGGCCCTGAACCGGGCCTACGAGGTGAACATCACCTCCATCGGCGACGACGTGAACCAGATCCTCTGCAACAAGCTCGCGTCTTCCAAGGGATTCCTGGCCAACCTGCGCATCCCCATCCGGGTCAAACTCTCCCTGGCCCTGACCCTGTTCCTGGTGTTCTTCACCCTCATCCTGTCCTACTTCATCCTGTCCCGGCAGTCGGACAACCTCTACGCCGAGAGCGTCAAGGCCGGTAAGATCTCCCTGAACTACTTCACCAACCAGGCCAAGGTGCCGCTGCTCAACGACGACCCGCTCACCCTGAACAGCCTGTCCAAGGACGTGATCAACGCCGAGGGCATCATCTATTCCGTGGTGGTGGACCGCGACGGCCTGGTCAAGGCCCACAGCGACCTGGGCTGGGTGGGCAAACCCTTCACCCAGGCCGGCACCCAGGCCCCGCCCACGGTGGACGGCGATATCACCTACTACAAGCGCGTCCTGCCCACCGGCGAGGAGATCCTGGACCTCAACCGGCCCATCACCTACCAGGACAAGATCTTCGGCATCGCCCACGTGGGCCTGGCGCTCTCCTTCATCACCGAGAAGATCGCCACCGAGCGGCGCTTCATCGTGTACATCGCGCTCCTCTTCTTCGCCGCGGGCATCGCGGTGACGACCATCATGGGCATCAGCTTCTCCCGGCCCATCTCCAAGCTGGTGAACGCCACCCGGGAGATTTCCAGCGGCAACTTCCAGCACCGGGTGGAGTTCAAGCGCAAGGACGAGTTCGACGACCTGGCCAACGCGTTCAATTACATGAGCCACGAACTCTGGCTCAAGTCCATCATGCGGGAGAGCTTCGGCCGCTACGTGTCCAACGTGATCCGCGACCTCATCCTGGCCGACCCCGAGAACGTCTGGCTCAAGGGTGTGAAGAACGAAGCCACCATCATGTTCGCCGACGTGCGCGGTTTCACCAAGTACTCCGAGACCAACGACCCGGCGGTCATAGTGGAGCAGCTCAACCAGTTCTTCGACGTGGCCGCCAAGCACATCGAGGCCAACGGCGGCTACATCGACAAGTTCATCGGCGACGAGGTGCTGGCGGTGTTCGGCGGCCTGCCCGACTCCGGCCCGGACCACCCGCTCCAGGCGGTGCGCGCCTGCTGGGCCATGCAGCAGGAGCTGGCCACCAAGTCCGGGGACAACCCGCTCATGAAGCGGGTGGGCGCCTCGGTGAACACCGGCACCGTGGTGTCGGGCAACATCGGCTCCGAGGTGCGCATGGAGTACACGGTCATCGGCGACACCGTGAACGTGTGCTCCCGCCTGAACGGCCTGGCCGAGGCCGGCCGCATTGTGCTCAGCGAATCCGCCTTCGCCAAGGTCCAGAACCTGGTGGAGGTCACCGAACTCCAGCCCCAGATGGTCAAGGGCAAGTCCAAGCCCCTGCAGGTCTTCGTCATCGACCGGGTGGTGAACCAGGGCGAGAAGCCCCGGCCGCCCATCCGCTACGTGGGCGAGGCCTCGGAAGGCCCCAAGGCCAAGTCCGGCCCGGAATACATGAAGTGGCTGGCCGAGCAGGAGGCCCTGAACAAGGCCCAGGAGGCCGGCGGAGCACCCGCCCCGGCCGCGGCTCCGGCGGCCCCCGCCGCACCCAAGCCCGCCGCTCCGCCC
>JAEXTU010000377.1 GCA_023453335.1 Pseudomonadota bacterium
GCGCGGGTCGTGGCCGGGCTCGGCCGGCGCGTCTTGGGGGGGCGGGGCCGGGCCGGCGGGGACTTCGCCCTGGGGGGGGGGCTGGGGCGGGCGGCCGCGGTGACCTACGCCGGCTATCTGTTGCTCCTGCGCCGGGCCACGGCCCGGGCCGGGGCGGGCGGGCACCACCCCATCATGGTCTGGGTCACCGGGGCCTGCGGGGTGATCTGCGCCCTGGTCATGGCCGCGGACGAGGGCCTGTCCCTGCCCCCCGCCTCCAGCCTGGCGGTGTTGGCCGTCTTGGGGCTCATCGCCCAGGTGGCGGGCTGGCGGCTCATCTCCCGCGGCCTGCCCCGCATCTCCCCGGGCGCGGGCGGGCTCCTGCTCATGCTCCAGCCCTGCCTGGCCTATGTCTGGGAGGTGCTCTTCTTCGCCCGGCCGGTGCTGCCCCTGGAGGCCGGCGGCGTGCTCCTGGCCCTGGCCGGCATCGCCTTGGGGACCGCGGAGGAACGTCGGATCGCGGCAGGGCTTGCCCGCAACCGCTGAAATGTCCTAGACTGGGAGGCGTCATGCCCAAGAGCGATCAGGAGATACGGGCCTTTGCCCACCGCGCGGTCATGCGCCGCCTGGCCGCGGACAACGCCGGCCGGGCGCACGCCCTGCGCGAGTACATGGCGGTGTCCATGCCCAACGTGGCCGAGGACGAGGCCGCCCGGCTGGCGGACATGGTGCCGCCCCTGCTCGGGGACCTCTACGCCCGCTGGACCGACCAGTTCGCGGACCGGCTCCTGGAAACCGTGCCCCGCGAGGCCCTGGAGGCCCTGTGCTCGGGCCGGGAGGAGGACGAGGCCGCCCTGGCCCTGGCCTTCGTCATGTTCCTGGAGTCCGAGCGCATGGAGAAGCAGGTCCAGGAGGACCTGGAGCGCTACGGCCAGGAGCGTTCCGGGGACGGCGGAGCCGGGGCGGTGGCCGCGGCCTTCCTGCGGGCGCGGCTGGCCGAGCTGGCCCGGCGGAGGGAGGACTGCCAGTAGCCGAAACCCCGGACGACAAAGCCGAGGAGGTGCGCCATGCACTTTAGCGAAATCGTTGAAAAACGCCGGGCCGTGAACTTCTTCGACCCGGCCCGACCGGTGCCGTCGGAGCTTCTGCGCCGCATGGTGGAGATGGCGGCGCGCACGCCCTCGTCCTACAATCTCCAGCCCTGGAGCCTGGTGGTGCTCACCGGCGCGGACGAGAAGCTGAAGCTGCGCAAGCTGGCCATGGACCAGCCCAAGATCACCGAGGCCCCGGTTGTGCTCATGGTCCTGGGCGACTGCGAGGCCTGGCAGCCCGGGCACCCGTTCGCGGAAAAGAACTTCGCGCAGTTCGTGGCCGCCGGGCTGATGAAGCCCGAGCAGCATGATTGGTTCGGCAAGGCCTGCACCAATCTCTATGGCGCGAGCCCGGAGTTCAGCCACGCCTTTGCGGTAAAGAACGCGGCCTTCTTCGCCATGAGCCTCATGTACGCGGCCAAGGAGCTGGGCCTGGACACCCATCCCATGGACGGGTTCAAGCACCACGAGGTGCGGGAGGCCTTCGCCATCCCGGAGAACTACTGGATTCCTTGCCTGATCGCCGTGGGCTACTTTGACTCGGCCAAGACCCTCATCCCACCCAAGTGGCGCAAGGGCTACGACGAGATCGTGGTGGACTTCGCGAAATAGGCCGCCCCCGGCGCCAGGAAGGCCACCCGGGCGGAATTTCTCGGGAAGTCGCCCCCGGGGCATGTACGCGGAAGGCTAAAGGCATTATAGTTCAGGCAGGGAGCGTTGCGGACACACTGTCCGCGTCCGAAAACGCGGGAGGACGCCATGAAGACCGCATTCATCACGGCTTTGGAGGCCCGGGTCCGGGAACTGGACGGCAAGCTGGAGGCCGCGGCCGGCCGGATCAAGCAGAGCGCCGAGGCCGACAAGCTGGATAGCCAGAAGCAGTATTTCTACTACAAGGCCCTGCGCGCCCAGCTCCAGGAGAAGATCGCCCAGGCCCAGGCCGGGCCGGACGAGGACTGGGACTCGCACAAGGCCGCCCTGGAGACGGTCTACAACGAGATGGCCGGGTATTTCGACAGCATCTACGGCCAGTACAAGGATGAGACCGGGCTCTACTAGCCGGTCCGGCCCGCCTTTTCCGCGCCGCGCGCCCGCCCGAAACGGCGGGAGGCGCGGCGCATCCTCGTGCGCCGGCTAGCCCAGCACCGCGTCGCTGAACTTGCCCACCCCGTATTCCCGCCGCCGGAAGAACTTGTCCGGGCTGGGGCCGATGAGCTGCATCTCCGGGGTGCGGCGCTGCATGTCCAGCGCGATCTGCATCTCCTTGGTGCAGCCGGTGGAGAAGGTGGCGTCCTTGCCCGCCCAGATGGGCGGCACCTTGCGGTGCAAGAGGTCGAAGCTGGCCTCGATGTCCGCCACCGACTGGAAGCGCCACACGTCGATGAGCCCGCTGCGCTGCACGTGCTCCCACATGTACATGAGGTCGTCGGCGTCCATGCCCTCCTGGAAGTGCTCGGCCGGGTTGATGATAAAGGTCTTGTCCAGCCGGGAGCGCAGGTGGTTCACGAAGGCGCTGACCAGCTCGATGGCGGTGCGGGTCTGGCCAGGCAGGGAGCCGATGATGGCGCTGTAGAACATGACGCTCCTGCCAGCGGCCTTGGCCTGGCGCATCTGGGAGATGATGGTCTCGGCCATGGCCAGGAGCGCGGTTTCCGGGAACTTGCGCACGTCGGCGGGCCGGGGCTTGAAGGCCAGGCGGAAGCGGCCGGCCGCGTCCCGGTCGAAGCACACCACGTCCCGGGTGAAGTGCTGCCCGGTCTCGATGAGCCGGCGGCGGTGCACCTGGCCCTTGGCCAGCACCAGGTCGGCCTCCTTCCAGGCCCGGGCGAAGGTCACGCTGGTGCGGTAGAGGTTCAGGTCCTCCCGGGTGCCGTCGCTGATGACCAGGAAGGGGTGCTCGCGCTGGGCCTTGAGCAGCTCGTTCTTGGTCATGCGCTCCTCGGGCAAGAGGTGCGCGCCCTCCAGTGCCCGGGCCAGCACCGGGTCGTACTCCCAGTCCCAGAAGGCCGGAGCGTTGAACAGGAAGCCGTTTTTGAGGGCCAGGGTGACCCGGTGGCCCTGGCGCAGCAGGGCCTGGATCACCTGGAGATCGAACATGAGCCCGCCGCTTTCCTCGGGCAGGTAGAGGACCTTGAGCGAGCGGCGGTGGCCCTCGCCGAAGGCCTGGCGCAGGTGGCGGAAGTCGTCTCGCGCGGCCAGGGTCTCGGCCTTGAGCGCCTCGAAATCCGGGGTGTAGCCCGGCTCCAGCCAGAACCCGGCCATGGTGGACATGACCAGGAGCCGCTCCAACTCGATCATGTCCAGGTCGAAGCGCAGGTCCGAGAGCCGGTGGCAGGCCATGCTGTCCTCGGGGCAGATGTTCAGCAGGCGGTCCACGGTGGGCGAGGCGATGACCTCTGCGGCCCGGGTGTTGTACTCCCGGCGCAGGGAGCGGTGGGGGTCGGTGAGCCCGCTCTGGGTGAGGAAGATGGTCAGGAAGCGCTTCTGCATGCGGGAAGGGATGATGATGGGCGAGGCCTCCACCATGCGGAACTTGTGCCGGGTCAGGGTGAGGATGCGTTCCCGGGTGTAGGCGTCGGGCACGAACTCCTCGATGACCCCGGCCACCTTCTTCCAGCGCCAGTCGTATTCGTGGCGCAACTCGTCGGCCAGGTCCAGGGTGAGCAAGAGGCGCAGCATGCGGTCCGAGCAGGGCGCGAAGACCTGGTCTTCGCCCAGGGCCACCATGAAGCGCAGTTGCTCGGGCGAGGCGTTCTCCCGCGGGGCCAGGGAGTGCTCCAGGGAGTTCTCGGTGAGAAAGTGCAGGAGCCAGGCGTCCAGGGTGGGGGACTGGCCGAAGCGCAGGTCCTGGACCGAACGGAACTCGGGCAAGGCGCTCATGGAATGTCCTGTGCGGGGTGGGGGTTGGGGTTGGCCTGCAT
>JAEXTU010000435.1 GCA_023453335.1 Pseudomonadota bacterium
GACCAACACCGGGGTGAACATCCTCTCCACCCCTCAGATTCTGACCCTGGACAACTCCTTGGCCGAAATCTTTATCGGCGCAGAGCGGGCCTTCCTCACGGGGTCCAAGACCGACACCACCACCTCCGTCACCCAGACCTCGGTGCTCAACTCCTATGAGTACAAGGAAGTAGGCATCAAGCTGTCGGTCACCCCACACATCAACCAGCGGGACGGGCTCATCCGGCTGGAGCTGAAGCAGGAGGTCAAGAGCGTGGTGGACGCCTCGGCCGCCACCCTCACCCCCACCACCAACACCCGCACGGCCAAGACCTCGGTGCAACTGGTGGACGGGGCGACCATGGTCATCGGAGGCCTAGTCCAGGACGATTCCACTCGTGGCCAGACCTCGGTACCTGGGCTGCGGGACATCCCGGTGCTGGGCTGGCTTTTCAAGAAGCGCAACGAGAACGCCGAGAAGCGCACCCTCATGTTCTTCATCTCCGCGCGCATCGTGCATACCATGGAGGACGTGCGCCGCCTGGGCCAGGAAAAGCTGGAGGAGGCCCAGCGCACCTCGCGCAACGTGCAGGAGTCCATCGACAAGGAGTTCGGCGTCGAGCGCGAGGAGAAGCCCGCGGGACAGCCTCCGGCGGTGGCTCCGGTCCCGGCCCCCAAGGCCGGCGAGAGCATCGCGCCCCCGGTCCCGGCCGCCCCGTCCGCGGTGACGCCGGCCAAGCCCTTCGAGAACTAGGCGGCGGGGACGCGACGCGTATGAAGGACCTCTCCCTGTTGCCTGACGAGGTGGTGGCCGCCTACCTGGGCTTCCCCCAGCGCAACGAATTCTTGCCCGTTGGCTTCGGGGACGGCGTGGTCACGGTCTGGGTGCGCAGCGAGGCGGCCCAGGCCCAGGCCGCCTACCTGGGCTGGACCACCGGGAGCGAGGTGCGCACCGAGAGCGTGGACGAGGCCACCTTCTACGCCGCCCTGGAGGAGGCCATGGCCCTGTGGGAGGACGATTCCCACCACGCCGGGGCCGGCGAGGACGACCTGGAACTACCCGACGAGTCCCAGGACCTCATCGGCTGGGCGCACGACGACGCGCCCATAGTGCGCCTGGTGAACAAGACCATCCAGCAGGCCGTGTCCCAGGGGGCCAGCGACATCCACTTCGAGGCCCTGGAAACCAAGTTCCTCATCCGCTTCCGCCTGGACGGGGTGCTGCACACGGTGAAGAGCCTGGACAAGCGCCTGCAGCCCACCATCATCGCCCGCATCAAGGTCATGGGCGACATGGACGTGGCCGAGTCCCGCGCTCCCCAGGACGGCCGCATCCGGGTGAAGGTGGGCCAGAAGAGCGTGGACATCCGCGTGTCCACCGTGCCCACCTTGAAGGGCGAAAAGGGAGTGCTGCGCATCTTGGACCGCACCAAGACCGTGCTCTCCCTGCCCGACCTGGGCATGGAGCCGGACCAGCTCGCCGTGTTCCGCCAGGCCGTGACCTCGCCGCACGGCATCGTGCTGGTCACCGGCCCCACCGGCAGCGGCAAGACCACCTCCCTGTACGCCGCGCTCACCGAACTGGTCAGCGAGTCCACCAACATCATGACCGTGGAGGACCCGGTGGAGTACCACCTGGACGGGGTGAACCAGGTCCAGGTGAACCGGGCTGCGGGCGTGACCTTCGCCAGCGCCATCCGCGCCTTCCTGCGCCAGGACCCGGACATCATCCTGGTGGGCGAGGTGCGCGACGAGGAGACCGCCTCCACCGCCATCCAGGCCTCGCTCACCGGCCACCTGGTGTTGGCCACCCTGCACACCAACGACGCGCCCACCGCGGTGACCCGGCTCCTGGAGATGGGGCTGGAGCCCTTCCTGGTGGCCTCCTCCCTGACCCTGGCCATGGCCCAGCGCCTGGTGCGGGTGAACTGTCCGGCCTGCTGCGTGGAGCAGCCCGTCAGCCAGGCCTCCCTGGACCTGGTCAATCGGCCGGAGTTCCGCCAGACCAGCCAGAAGGTGGGAGGTGGTTGCCCGGAGTGCCTGCACACCGGGTTCCGGGGCCGCCGGGGTATCTACGAACTGGTGCCGGTGGACGAGGAATTCCGCAGCCTGATCCTGCAGAAGGCCTCCATCGATCTCCTGCACGGCTACGCCCGTTCTCGGGGCTACCGCTCCATGCTTGACCACGGCCTCGCCCTGGTGGCCGAGGGCGTCACCACCCTGGAGGAGATCCTCCGGGTCACCCGGCTCTAGACGGAATCCGAGTTTTCGGCAGGAACGCCGGTCCCGGGCACGGGGCCGGCGTTCTTGTTGCTGGGGCCAGCCAGGCCCAGGAAGGCGGTCAACAGGGCCGGGCCGTAGAGTTGGAGCAGGCTGCGGTGCACCGTGGTCTCCACGACCAGGAAATCGAAGGCCGGGGTGCAGGAGAAGATGAAGAACACCGCGGCCAGGGGGGCCAGCAGCCCGGCCAGGGCAGCTCGCCCGGCGGGCTCGCTGGCCAGCCGCGGCACGCCGGCCAGGAGTAGGGCGGCCACGAAGGGCCAGAGCGCGGCGTGGGTGTCCGCGAGCAGGATCCCCGCGAACAGGCGGGGTGCCTCGGGGTGCCAGGCCAGTTCCGTGGATTGCAGGCGGTGGGCCAGGACAACGGCCAGCCCTGTGGCTATGGCGGCCAGGAGCAGGGGGAGCCCGGTGGCGGCCAGGACCGGGCGCAGGCGGGCGGCCTGGGGGGAGCGGGAACGGGCCAGGAACAGGACGGCGGCGGTCAGCGCCCCGGCCGCTCCAGCCAGGGTCAATCCGGCGGGCAGGGAGAACCGGGCCTCCTCGATGACCAGGACCCGGAAGGCCAGCCAGGGGGAGCAGGCCGCCAGCCCGGCCAGGAAGAGCCCCAGCGCCTTGGCCGGTTCGGGCGCGAACACGCGCAGGCGGAGCAGGTCGCGCAGGGGGCAGGCGCGGAGCAGGCAGGCCAGGAGCAGGGACGGGACCATGATGTAGAGCGCGTCGTTCTTGGTCCAGACGGTGGCCGCGGCGGCCAACCCGGCGGGAAGGTACGCGCCCCGGCAGAGCAGGCCCAGGCTGACCGTGACCGCCGCGGCCATCGGGAGGTCCGCATAGCCGGACAGGGCGTGCCAGAAGGGGAAGGGGAGGAGCAGGGCGGCCAGGCCGGCCAGGGAGGCGGCCAGGCGGTAGTGGGTGGCGCGTTGCACGGCCGCCCAGAGGGCGCAGGCCAGGACCGCCCAGGCCAGGGCTCCGTCGGCCCGCGCCAGGACGTCGTTCCAGCCGCCGGCCAGGAACGCGGTGCCGGCGTCCCACACCGGGCCGGCAAGGGGATAGTCGGGTGGCCCGCTGAACCCCAGGAAGGGAAAGATGTGGCGGTCGAGGGAGAAGTTCACTCCGGTGAACAAGGTGCGCCCCCGCCCGGCCCAGGCGGTGAGCGCGTCGTCGAAAATGATGGGCGAGGCGGCCAGGGTACGGGCCACGGACAGGGCCTTTTCCGCGAGAACCGCCAGGAGCACCCATTCGTGCCAGGCCGGCCGGGGCAGCCGGGGCGGGAACAGGGCACCCCGTCGCCTGCGTACGGCCCAGGCCAGGCCGGCCAAGCCCAGGGCCCAGGGGACCGCCAGGGCGACCGGCAGCGGGCAGCCTAGATAGAACAGGCCGGCGGCCAGGGTGGTTTCAACGAACATGCCCAGAACCAGGGCCTCGGCAGGGAGGGCGGGCCAGGTGGCCGCTCCGCAGGCCGCGAGCAGGGCGGCCCCTCCGGAGATGGACAGTCCCAGGTGGACGAGAAGCGCGACCAGGGTACCCATCAGCGCCGCACCACCACGGCGGGATTCCCGTCGCGCAGGGTGAACACTACCGCGCCGGCCCCGCCCGGCCGGTAGGTCCTTCCGGCCAGCAGGTAGCCGGCATACAGGTCCAAGGGATGGGGTAGCTCCCTATCCCAGGGACGGTCGCCCAGGGTGGGCTCGACACCCTTGACCCAGGCGGCGAACTCCCGGGCCAGTTGCACCTGCTGGTTGGCGTCCAGGTCGGCGGGAAGGGCCAGGCGGCCGGGCAGTTCGCGCAGGTCGCCTACGGCCAGGGCCAGGACCAGGCCGCAGGCCAGGGCCAGGGGCAGGCGCTCCCGCCGGGGCCGCACCAGCCAGACGGCCAGGGCCACGGTGCCGCCCAGGCCCAGGAGCAGGAGGCTCCAGGGCAGGCCCAGGAAGCCCTCGGGGTCCAGGCGGTTCACGGCGATGGGCAGGTACTGCCGTCGGGCGGCCAGCATGTCCCACTCCAGGGCCGCATCGGGCAAGACCAGCCGGCCCAGATCCTGGGGCCGGCCGCGGAAGATGGACAGGGCCACGAACTCCGCCGGGCCGGACCAGCCGGGCAGGTGTCGCACCTCGTAGGCGTGGCGGCCGGCCCGGGAGGTGAGTTCGGCCACCCGGGTCCGGCCCCCGGCCTCCTTCCAGATCAGGAGGAAGCGTACCCCGGACACCGGCAGGTCCAATACCGGCACCTGGTGATCCAGGGTGGCCCCCAGGGCGATGGGGGTGAGGTCCTCGGCGCGCAACTCCACGGCCCGGGCCGGGGATGCCCAGGCCAGGGCCAGGAGGGCCAGGGCGGCCAGGATGGGAAGGAGGCGGGTGGTGCGCATGGGGGGACCCTGTGCAGGGGTACCTTTTTTCCTGGAGGATGAAAAGGTTGGCGGGGTCTTGACGCGGGAGGTTCGTACCCGTACCACGCGGGGGTGCCCGGGCGACCGGGTCCACCGGGGGCGCAGGCAGGGTGCCGGATAACCGGGCGGCCGCCTGCAACACTGCCCCGCGAGGGAAGGAGACGATATGCATTTGCGCAAGCGGGTTCTGGTCACCGGAGGGGCCGGGTTCCTCGGCTCCCATCTGTGCGAACGCCTTCTGGCCGACGGGTGTGACGTATTGTGCGTGGACAACCTGTTCACCGGCACCAAGGACAACGTGGCCCACCTGATGGGCAGCCCCTATTTCGAACTGGTGCGGCACGACATCACCTTCCCGCTCTATGTGGAAGTGGACGAGATCTACAACCTGGCCTGTCCGGCCTCGCCCATCCACTACCAGCTCGACCCGGTGCAGACCACCAAGACCAGCGTGCACGGGGCCATCAACATGCTGGGGTTGGCCAAGCGGTTGAAGGCGCGCATTCTGCAGGCCTCCACCAGCGAGGTTTACGGCGACCCGGCGGTGCATCCCCAGCCGGAAGAATACTGGGGCAACGTCAACCCCATCGGCCCGCGCGCCTGTTACGACGAAGGCAAGCGCTGCGCCGAAACCCTGTTCATGGATTACCGCAGGCAACACGGGCTGCAGGTGAAGATCGCGCGCATCTTCAATACCTACGGGCCGCGCATGCATCCGAAT
>JAEXTU010000033.1 GCA_023453335.1 Pseudomonadota bacterium
TCAAGCCCGAGTCCGAGCGCGACAAGAGCGTGGACCAGGTCATCGCCGAGCTGAGGCCCATCCTCAACCAGATGCCGGGCATCCGGGCCGTGCCCCAGAACCCGCCCAGCATCCGCATCGGCGCGCGCAGCTCCCGCGCCCTGTACCAGTTCACCCTGCAGCACCCGGACACCCGGCTCCTGGCCGGGCAGGCCGTGGCCTTCGAGCAGTTGGCCAAGGGCATCCCCGGGCTCCTGGACGTGAACTCCGATCTCCAGCTCAAGAACCCCCAGGTCAACGTGTCCATCGACCGCGACCGGGCCTCGGCCCTGGGCGTCACCGCCTTCCAGTTCGAGGACGCCCTGGACACCGCCTACAGCCAGCGCAAGGTCACCACCATCTACGCGCCCAACAACAGCTACTCGGTCATCATGGAGCTGGCCCCCCAGTTCCAGAAGGACCCCCGCGCCCTGTCCCTGCTCTACGTGCGCGCCCCGGCCACCGGCAAGCTGGTGCCCCTGGAGTCCCTGGCCGCCATCACCCCCGGGGTGGGGCCGCTGTCCGTGAACCACTCCGGGCAGATGCCCTCGGCCACCATCTCCTTCAACCTGGCCCCGGGCGTGTCCCTGGGCCAGGCCGTGGAGCGCATCTCGGAGCTGGCCCGCAACTCCCTGCCCGCGGGCATCGCCACCAGCTTCCAGGGCACGGCCCAGGCCTTCCAGGACTCCTTCAAGGGCATGTGGCTGCTGCTCATCCTCTCGGTCACGGTCATCTACCTGGTGCTGGGCATCCTCTACGAGAGCTTCATCCACCCGCTCACCATCCTCTCCGGCCTGCCCTCGGCCGGCGCGGGCGCGCTGCTCACCCTCATGGCCTTCGGCCTGCAGCTCGACATCTACGGGTTCGTGGGCATCATCATGCTGGTGGGCATCGTGAAGAAGAACGCCATCATGATGATCGACTTCGCCATCGAGGCCCGGCGCACCCAGCACATCGGCCCCGAGGAGGCCATCTGCCAAGGCGCGCTGGTGCGCTTCCGGCCCATCATGATGACCACCATGGCCGCGCTCATGGGCACCCTGCCCATCGCGCTGGGCCTGGGCGCGGGCGCGCAGGCCCGGCGGCCCCTGGGCCTGGCGGTCATGGGCGGGCTCATCGTGTCCCAGATGCTCACCCTGTACATCACCCCGGTCTACTACATCTATCTGGACAAGCTCCAGACCTGGCTCGGCCGCGCCTTCCGGCGCGAGACTGCGGTCGAACGTGAGGCGTAGGACCGGCAAAGACAAAGACGGGCGATTCACGAATCGCCCGCTCTTCCTGCCTCTATTCCTGATTGCGCAGGACCGTGAGGATATCCAGGCGTGAGGCCTGCCAGGCCGGGTAGAGGCCGGCGGCGAGGCCCAGGGCGGCGGAGCCGGCCAGGGTGCCGGTGATGACCAGGGGGTTGTAGGTGGGCGGGAAGGAGCCCAGCACGTAGACCACGCTCACCAGGGCCAGGGACGCCCCCACCCCGGCCAGGCCCCCGGTGCCCGAGAGCAGGCCGGCCTCGAACACGAACTGGAGCATGATGTCCCCGCGCCTGGCCCCCACCGCCCGGCGCACCCCGATCTCCAGGCGGCGGGCGCGCACCAGCAGGATCATGATGGAGAGGATGCCCAGCCCGCCCACGGCGAAGGACACCGTGGAGCTGATGAGCCCGAGCACCCCCACCAGGTCCAGGGCCTGCTTCTGGAGCTGGATGGTGTCCTTGGCGTCGAGCACCGCGAAATCGTCCTTGCCCCCGGGCGCGACGTGGTGGCGGGAGCGCAGGATGGCCAGGGCCGCGTCCTTGGCCGCCTGGGGGTCGGCGCCCGGGGCCAGCTCCAGGTAGACGCCGCTGATCCAGTCCTGGTTGCCCAGCCGGCGCATGGCCGTGGAGAGCGGCACGAAGACCTGCTCGTCCTGGTCGCTGCCGGCGATGTCCGCGCCCTTGGCCTCCATGACCCCGATGACCCGCAGGGCCGCGCGGAAGAAATAGACCTCCTGGCCGAGGGCGGCCTCGGGCCGGCGGAACAGGCGCTCGGCGATGGTGCGGCCGAGCACGCAGACCTTGGCCGAGTCGGCCACCTCCTGGCCGGTGAAGAAGCGGCCCAGCTCGGGCCGGAAGCTGCGCACCTCCTGGTAGCCGGGCACGGTGCCCACCATCTGGCAGAGCACGGTGCTGTCGCCCTTGCGCACCGGCATGTTGCGGGAGGCGAAGGGCGCGCTGCCCAGCACCGCGGGCATGCCCGCGGCCAGGGCCTGGGCGTCGAGCAGGGTGAAGGTGCGGGGTTCGGCCCCGATGCCCACCCCCATGCGGCGGAACTTGAGCTGGCCGGCCCGGGCCATGAACAGGTTGGGGCCGAGCTTCTCCACCTCGGCCTCGGCCTTGCGCACCATGGCCAGGGACATGTGCTGCACCCCGGTGAGGGCCAGCGCGCCCAGGAACACCCCGAGCATGGCCAGCACCGCGCGCAGCTTGTGGGTGGCCAGGGAGGCCAGGGCGATGCGCAGGGAGAAATGCATGGGCGCTAGTCCCGGGCCGGCTTCTTCCCGGCGGGGGCCAGGGCCTTGACCGCCTGCTCCAGCTCCCGCTCGGCCTCGGCCTCGGCGGCCTCCAGCTCCCGGGCGCGGCGGGCGGCGTCGAAGCGGCCGTACTGCTCCAAGGCATGTTGCTCGGCCCGGTCATGGGAGACCCGGCCCGGACCCTCCAACACCCGGCGCTCGTTGAAGGCCAGGAAACGGTCCGTGGCCTCGATCCAGTCCCGCATGGTGGTGGCCGCTCGCCGCTCGGCGCGGTCTTCGGCGTAGTCCAGGAACATGCCCACCAGCCGGTCGAGCTGGCGCAATTCCTCCTGGCCCAGGTAGTTCTTGGACACGGTCACGTCGGCCTGGCGCACCCGCCCGCCCTTGCAGCTGGTCAGGCCCATGTTGGGCAGGGCGCAATCGGCGCGGGCCAGCACGAGCTCGGCCGCGGTGGAGCCGGTGACCGCGAAGAGCATCTTGTTCTGGATGGTGGAGAAGAAGGCCTGCGCGGCCTCGGAACCCTTGTCGTAGTCCCGGCTGGTCGCGGCGAAGAGGTCGCGCACCTTCTGGTAGAAGCGCTTCTCCGAGGCCCGTATCTCCCGGATGCGCTCCAGCAGTTCGTCGAAGTAGTCCAGGCCGCCGGGGTTACTGAGGCGCTCGTCGTCCAGGGCGAAGCCCTTGACCAGGTACTCCCGTAGCCGCTCCGTGGCCCAGCGCCTGAACTGCGCGCCCACGGCCGAGCGCACCCGGTAGCCCACGTGGATGATGGCGTCGAGGTTGTAGTGCTTGGTCAGGTACTGCTTGCCGTCCGCGGCAGTTATTAGAAAATCCCTAATAACTGCCTCCTCGGCTAGCTCCCCTGCTCGAAAAATCCGTTTCAGGTGGACGTTGACCGTGGGGACCCGGACCTGGAACAGCTCGGCCATGAGGCGCTGGGTGAGCCAGACCGTCCCGTCCTGGACCCGCACGTCGATGCGCACCCGGCCGCCCGGGGCGGGGTAGATGAGGATTTCCGTGGGCGCGGGCAGATGGTCCGGCATGGGCCCACCATACGGCCGGAGCAGTTTCACCGCAAGGCGCGGTTGACCCCGCCCGGGGGCGGTCTTAGTATGTACGGTTCGCGAAGGAATCCCCATGAGTTCAGCCGCCCACCTGCTTCCCGACGACGCCCCCTGGAGGACCATCTGGCGCCTGGCCTGGCCCCAGGTGCTCATGATGTTCTTCAACTTCCTCATCGGGTTCGTGGACGTGTACGTGGCCGGGCTGCTGGACGTGCGGGTGCAGGCCTCCCTGGGACTCATCGACTCCTGTTTGTTCTTCATGCTCATCGTGGCGGTGGCCGCGGCCAGCGGCGCGGTGGCCGCGGTCAGCCAGTCCCTGGGCGCGGGCCGCACCCAGCGCGCCCTGCGCTTCATCGGCCTGACCCTGGCCGCCGGGTTTCTCTGCGGCCTGCTCCTGGCCGGGCTGGGCTTCCTGGGCCAGGACCTCTTCTTCACCCTGCTCCGGGTGCCGCCGGAGATCACGGACGTGACCCGGTACTTCTTCTCGGTGTACCTGCTGCTCCTGCCGGTCTACTACCTGCTCCTGACGAGCAACGCGGTGTTCCGGGCGCGGCGGCAGGTGATGATCCCGCTCTACGCCATGGGCCTGTCCGCCGCGCTCAACACCGTGCTGGACTTCGGCCTGGGCCTGGGGCTGTGGGGCCTGCCCAACCTGGGCTTCCGCGGCCTGGTCTGGGCCACCTACGGCTCGGTGTGCGCGGGCGCGGCGCTGAACCTGTGGGTGCTGCGGCGGCAGGGGGTGCTGGTGCGCGCGGCCCTGCCCGCCTGGCGCTGGACGCGCACCGCCCTGGGCTACATGTTCAAGGTGGCCTGGCCGGCCGGGCTCATGCAGATCCTCTGGCAGACCGGCTTTCTGGTGCTCTTCGCCATCACCGCGGCCCTGCCCGTGGAGAACATCACCGCCCTGGCCGGCATGACCGCGGGCCTGCGGGTGGAGTCCATCCTGTTTTTGCCCGGGTTCGCCTTCAACATGACCGCCTCGGTGCTGGTGGGCAATTTCCTGGGTGCGGGCCGGCCGGCCGAGGCCAAGGCCTACGGCTACCGCATCTGGGGCATCGGGGTGACCTCCATCGGCCTGCTCACCCTGGCGGTGTGGCAATTCGTGCCCCAGATCGCGGCCCTGCTCTCGCCCGAGGCCGCGGTGCAGGCCCAGATGAAGAGCTACCTGTTCTACAATTTCCTGGCCATCCCCTTCACCCTGACCAGCATGATCCTGGGCGGGGCCTTCGTGGGCGCGGGGGCCACCATCTACAACCTGGCCGTGTTCGGCGCCTCGGTGTGGTGCCTGCGCCTGCCCCTGGCCTGGTGGCTGGGCCACCGGGTGCTGGGCCGGGCCGAGGGGGTATGGATGGCCCAGCTGGCCTCCCAGATGGTGCAGTCCCTGACCCTGCTGTACTTCTACCAGTTCGGGAACTGGTCGCGCTTCGCCCTGGGCGGGCTGCGGCGCCGGACCCCGGAGCCACCGGTCAAGGGCGCGGTGGGCGAGCCCACCGCCCTGTGCGCCGAGGACCCGGACTGCCGCGAGGAGACGCCGTGACCACCGCATGCGAGAAAACCGCCGGCCAGTGGCAGCCGGTGTGCCTGACCGGCCGCGAGGAATACCAGCGCCGGCTCGCCCTCTGCCCCACCGTGACCTCGGACGTGTCCTTCGGCAACATCTGGGGCTGGCGCGAGGTGTACGGACTGGAGTGGCGCTTCGGCCGCAGCCACGTCTGGCTGCGCCAGACCCGGCCCGAGACCGTGTACTGGGGGCCGGTGGGCCCCTGGTTCGGCGAGGACTGGGAAACCTGCCCGGTGCTCGCCAGGGGCGGGGCCTTCACCCGGGTGCCCGAGGCCCTGGCCACCCTGTGGGCCGAACGCCTGCCCGGCCGGGTGCGGCTCACCGAGAGCCGCGGCCACTGGGACTACGTGTACTCGGTGCCCGAGCTGGTGGAGCTGAGGGGCAACAAGTTCCACAAGAAGAAGAATCTGCTCTCTCAATTCCTGCGCGGGAACCAGTACCGCTACCACGCCATGACCCCGGACTGCGTGGAGGACGTGCTGGCCATGCAGGAGCAGTGGTGCTCCTGGCGGGACTGCGAGTCCGGGGACACGCTCATCTCCGAGAACGAGGCCATCCGCCGGGTGCTGGAGAACTGGGACAACATGCCGGGCATGTTCGGCGGGGTGGTGGAGGTGCGCGGCCGCATCGCGGCCTACACCGTGGCCGAACAGCTTGACGAAAAGTCCCTGGTCATCCATTTTGAGAAAGGGCATGCAGAGTTCAAGGGCATCTACCAGGCCATCAACCAGCTCTTCCTGGCCAACGAGGCCCGGGACTTCGCCCTGGTGAACCGGGAGCAGGACCTGGACGACCCCGGGCTGCGCAAGGCCAAGGAGTCGTACAACCCGGTGGCCTACCTCAAGAAGTTCGAGGTGCAGGTGGCCCCGGCCGGCGGGGGGCCCCGGAACGAGGAACAAGGAGGACGCGCATGAACCAGGGATTGAAGCTGCCCGACGGCGCCGAGCGCCGGCGCCACGAGCGCTTCACCCTCAAGGTCTTCGGGTCCCACAACTCGTGCACCATCGCCCTGGACCCCGGGACCTTCCTGGACTGCTCGATCATGGACGTGAGCCGGGTCGGGCTGCGCAT
>JAEXTU010000059.1 GCA_023453335.1 Pseudomonadota bacterium
CCCCGGACTCGTTCCAGAAGCGGGTGGTTTCGCTCACCCGCGTGTCGTGCGGGGCGCGGATGAAGACCCGGATGAGCACGCTGTGGCCGTCCTCGTCCAGGTCGTAGGCCACCACCTGGCCCACCTTGATCTGCCGGAAGTACACCGGCGAGCCCACGTCCAGGGAGCCCAGCCGTTCGGAGCGCAGGGAGAACACCCGGCCCGCCTGGTCCAGGGGGAGCACCGGCGGCTTGTCCAGGCCGGCGAAGGCGGTCTCCAGCTTGCCCGACTTGGAGAGCTGCACCCCGATGTAGGCCCCGGAGAACAGGGTGCCCAGGCCCGAGATCTCGCCGCCGGAAACCTGGGCGCGCACCACCCAGAACTCGGTCTCTGCGCGCATGTAGCGCTCCATGCCCTTGGCCATGCGGGCCTTGACCACCACGTGGGAGAGGTCGTCGCTGTACTCGATGGCCTCGACCTTGCCCACCTCCACGTCCTTGAACTTGACCTTGGTCTTGCCCGCGGTCAGGCCCTCGGCGGTCTTGAAGGTGATGGTCACCAGCGGCCCCAGGGAGGTGACGGCGTCGTAGGCCATCCAGGCCCCGGCCAGGAGCGCCACCAGGGGGATGATCCAGACGATGGAGAAATGGCGCCGGGTGGACAACCGGGGTTCGGGCACGGCGGCGGGGATTTCCGGGGGCAGGGAGCTGTCGTCCATGTCTACTCCGATGATTCCAGGCTGTCCCAGATGAGGCGGGGGTCGAAGCTCATGGCCGCGAGCATGGTGGACACCACCACCGCGGCGAAGAACAGGGCGCCGGGCTGGGCTTCCACCGTGGCCAGGGCGCGCAACCGGACCAGGGCGGTGAGCACGGTCACCACGTAGATGTCCACCATGGACCAGCGGCCGATGGCCTCGTTCAGGCGGTAGAGCCGGGTGCGGTCCCGGGGCCGCCAGGCGCTGTCCCGCTGCACCGAAACCAGCAGAAAGGACAGGACCACGATCTTGAGCACCGGCACTACGATGCTGGCGAAGAACACGATGGCGGCCAGGGGCCACATGCCACCGGTCACCAGGTAGACGATGCCCGAGAACACCGTGTCCTGGCGCACCCCGGTGAGGGTGGCGGTTTCCATGATGGGCAGGGCCATGGCCGGCACGTAGAGGACCATGGCCGTGAACAGCAGTGCCCAGGTGCGGGCCAGGCTGTCCGGCTTGCGCTGGTGCAGGGCCGCGCCGCAGCGCGGGCAGGCCGCGTGCGGGAACCCGGGGCGCTGCACCAGCAGGTGGCAGACGTGGCAGTCCATGAGCCCGGCCGAGCGGGCGGTGAGGTAGTTGCTCATGGCGGCGTCCCCAGCCGGTCCCAGACCACCTCCGGGTCCAGGGCGGAACTCACCCAGGCCAGCACCGGGATGAGCAGGCCGAAGGCGTACAGGGACGGCCCGAGCAGGATGTCCGCGGTGTCCGCGAGCTTGACCATGGCCACCATGATGCCCAGGAGAAAGACCTCCATCATGGACCAGGGAGTGAGTCCCAGGGCCAGGCGGAAGGCCCGGCCGGCCCAGGGCGGGGGGGTGCGGTCCAGGTGCAGGGGCAGCAGCACCGCGGCGAACAGGGAGAGCTTGGCCAGGGGGGCCAGAATGCTGGTCAGGAACACCAGCACGGACAGGGCGTAGTTGCCCTGGTCCCAGAGCCGGAGCACGCCGGAGACGAGCACCGCCTGCTGGGTCTCGTCGCCGAGGCGCATGCCCAGCAGGGGGAAGGCGTTGGCCACCGCGAAGAGGATGAGCCCGGCCACGGTGAGGGCCAGGCAGGAGTCGATGCTGCCCCGCCGCCGGCGGTAGAGCAGTGCGCCGCAGCGCACGCAACGGGCGGTCCCCCCTCGCGGCAGGGGGGCGGTGCGGTGCAGCAGGTCGCACTCGTGGCAGGCGATGAGGCTGTGGTCCATGCCGTGCTTCCCGGGTTGGCTGCGGCTCCCCTAAGGGCGCCGACGGCCTGGGAATACACCACGATACGGCACGGGATGCAAGGCCCGCCGCAGCGGCGGGTCAGCGGGCAATGGCGGGCATGGGCAGGACGATGCGGATTTCCAGGCCCCCGCCGGATTCATTAAGGATTTCGAACCGGCCGCCGAGCAGCTCCACCCGGTCGCGCATGCCCGGGATGCCCGAGCCCGGCGGCGTCCCCTCGGCGGGAATGCCCCGGCCGTTGTCCCGGAAGCAGTACCGCACCTCGCCGTCCCCGTGCTGCACGGCCAGGCGCAGGGCCGTGGCCCCGCTGTGCCGCAGGGCGTTGGTCAGGGCCTCCTGGGTCACCCGGAACAGGGCGGTCTTGAGTTCCGGGGCCAGTTGCTCCTCGTCCACCTGGAAGTCCAGCACGGCCTCGCCGTCCGGGATCAGGGTGGGGAACCGGCCCAGGAGCCGGTGCAGGGCCGTGCCCAGGCCCACCGCCTCCAGCACCGGGGGCCGCAGGTCGGCGATGATGCGGCGCAGGTCGTCGATGGTGTCCAGGACCAGGGAGGAGATGCGCACGAACCCGGAGGCGTCCGCGTCCGGGGCGGCGTCGGCCAGGCGCAGGCGCTCGGACTCCAGGAACATGCGCACGGTGAACAGGTTCTGGATGACCCCGTCGTGCAGGTCCCGGGCCAGGCGCTCCCGCTCGCGGTCCTGGGCCTCCAGGAGCAGGGCCGGGACCTTGCGCAGGGAGGTGAAGGCGTCGTCCAGGCTGCGGGTGCGCTCCCGCACCCGGGCCTCCAGGTATTCCTTGGACTCGGCCAGCTCGGCCTCCACCTGGGCGCGGCGGGCGACCTCCGCGCGCAGGTGCCAGTTGGCGGCCTCCAGCTCGGCCACCGAGGCCTCCAGGTCCTGGCCCACGGAGCGGAGCCGGGCGCCCCGGGCGTCGGAGATGTGCTCCAGCCGGGCATGCTCGGCGCGGGCCTCCTCCAGGGCCAGGCGCAGCGCTTCGGCCTCCTTCTCCAGGTCCATGCGCGAGCGGTCGGAAGGGTCGGGGCCGGGGCGGGTAGGGTCGGGCACGGGCTATATCTCCAGTGGACGCGGGCGTCGAAGTCGTTCTGCTCCTTGAAAGCATGAAACCGGATGGATGACAAGGAGGGAGTATGCAGGTACACCGCCCGCCATGCACCTGGTGCTCTACACCCCCGAGATTCCGCCCAACACCGGCAACGTGGCCCGCCTCTGCGCGGCCACCCGCACCCCCCTGCACCTCATCGAGCCCCTGGGCTTCTCCCTGGAGGACCGCTACCTGCGGAGGGCCGGCCTGGACTACTGGCCCCACGTGGACAAGGCGGTCTGGCCCGACTTCGCCAGCTACCGCGCCGCCTACCCCCGCCAGCGCATCATCCTCACCAGCGCCCGCCAGGGCGAGCGCTACGACCGCTTCGACTATACCCCGAGCGACACCCTGGTCCTCGGCCCCGAAACCCGCGGCCTGCCCGAGGACCTCCTGGCCGCCCACCCCCAGTGCGTGCGCCTGCCCATCTGGGGCCAGGTGCGCAGCCTCAATCTTTCAACCGCGGCGGGGATTCTACTCTACGAAGCGTTACGGAAGAGTGGCGGACTGCCCGAAGAATAAAAGGACGCCGGGCGAGCCCGGCGTCCTTTCTCATTTCACGAACAGCCCGCCTAGCTGGCCAGGTCCTTGAGCTTGCGGGCCAGGACGTCGAGCTCCTGCACCGAGGTGGCCGCGGCGGACATGCCCTGGGCGGTCTCGGCGGAGATGCGGCGGACGTCCTCCAGGGAGCGGGTGATCTGCTCGCTGCCCGCGGACTGCTCCTCGGCCGCGGCGGCGATGGACTGGACCTGCTGGTTGGTGCTCTCCACGATGGAGAGTATCTCCTTCAGGCGCTCGCCGGACTGGTTGGCCATGTCCGTGGAGGTGGCGATCTCTCCGGCCGCGCTCTCGGTGGCGGTGATGGCCTCCCGGGTGCCGGTCTGGATGCTCTTGATGGAGTCCTCCACCTCCTTGGTGGCGGTCATGGTCTTCTCGGCCAGCTTGCGCACCTCGTCGGCCACCACCGCGAACCCGCGTCCCGCCTCGCCGGCCCGGGCCGCCTCGATGGCGGCGTTGAGCGCCAGCAGGTTGGTCTGGTCCGCGATGTCGTTGATGACCCCGATGATGCGGCCGATGCCCTCGGCCTGGGAGCCCAGCTTGTCCATGCGCTCCTTGAGCGCGGTCACCTGGCGCTGCACCTGGCCGATGGAAGTTACCGCCCGGCCCACCACGTCTGCGCCCTCCATGGCCTTGGTCCGCGCGGCATTGGCGTTCTCGGCCGCGGCCGCGGCGTTCTTGGCCACGTCCAGGACCGTGGAGTTCATCTGGTCCATGGCCGTGGCGGTCTCGTCGGTGCGCTTGCTCTGCATCTCCGCGCCCTCGGAGGCCTCGTTCACCTGGCTGGACATGGCCTCCAGGTTCGCGGCGATGCGCTCCACGGCCTCGCCCACCGCCGAGTTCACCTGGGCGATGCGCTCCAGGTTCTTTTCCAGTTCCTTCTCCTTGTTGACCATGTCGGTCACGTCCTTGGCCATGACCACCTCGCCCACCACCCGGCCCGCGCAGTCGCGCAGCTTGTCGCGCACCGGCTGCACGAAGCGGGTGCGGCCCTCCACCATCAGTTCCTGGAGACTCGCGTCGCCGCTGCTGGCGCTGCACAGGGCCGGCGGGAGCACGTCCGCGCAGCGGCGCTGCATGATCCCGTCCAGGGCCTTGCCCGCGGCCCGGGTGGTGGCGCTGTTGGCGGCCAGGAGCATGCCCTGCTGGTCCACGGCGAAGATGGGGTCGGTGACCGCGTTCAGCATGTTCACGAAGTTCTCGTTCTCGCACAGGCTCTTGTTGATGCGGTCCATGAGGGTGTTGAAGGCCGCGCACAACTGGCCCACCTCGTCCTGGTACTTGATGGCCATGCGCACGGCCAGGTCGCCCTGGGACGCGGCGCGGGCCACCCCGGCTGCGGCCTTGAGCGGGGCCAGGAGTATCTTGTTGATGAGCACCACCAGGATGAGGGCGGGGATGATGGCCGCGGCGGCCGAGGCCAGGCTGGAGAGGATGAGCTTGCGGTCCAGGCCGCGCAGCATCTCGCTCTCCTTGAGCGCGATGCCCAAGGTCCAGCCCCAGGGCTCGAAGAAGCGCATGTAGGCCACCTTCCTGCCCGCGAAGTCGTAGCGCACCAGGCCGTCCTTCTGGTCCATGAGCGCCTGGCCGAAGGGGAACTCGGTGACCTTCTTCTTGCCCTCGATCTCCTTGTCCGGGTGCACCAGGGTCATGCCGTCGGAGCCCAGCAGGAAGGCGTAGCCCTGGCCCACCACGTTCACCTTGGCCAGCAGTTCGCGCAGTTCCGGGGTGAGGATGAGCCGGCCCACGTAGAGCACGGCCACGATGTTGCCCCCGGCGTCGCGCAGGGGCTTGTACGCGGTGATGTACCAGTTGTTCACCACGTAGGCCTTGCCCCGGTAGGTCTCGCCCGCCATCACCGTCTTGTACACCGGGCTGTCCGCGGGGATGTAGGTGCCGGTGGCCCGGTTCCCGTCCAGCTTGCGCACGTTGGTGGACACCCGCAGGAGCTTGCCGGGCAGGACCTGGAAGATGGTGGCCGTGCCGCCCACCGCCTTCTGCACCGTGTCCACGATGGAGAAGTCGTTGGTGATGGTCTGGCTGCCCACGGTGAGGGTGGGGATGGTCACCTTCTCCTTGTCCTGGGTCACCTGGTTCACGATGTCCATGGCCACCTGGCGGGAGGCGTCCAGGCCCACCGCGCCGTGGCGGCCGAACTCCAGCTCCATGAGCACCAGGTCGGAGTCCACCTTGGCCTGGGTGATGGCGTTCTGCATGGCCAGGGTCTGGGATATCTGCTCCGCGTAGTTCTTGAGCCCGGCCTCGCCCTGTTCGGTGAGGGAGTTCTCCACCTGCACGAAGTTGACGAGCCCCATGATGCCGGCGGTGACCAGGACCAGCCCGATGCAGCCGATGAACATCTTGGCGCTGAACGAAAGCCTCTGGGACAGCATGTGCGGGTGCCTCCTCGTTGGGATGTGCCGGGGTCGAGACTGGAGGATATGTACTGTAAAGAATGGAACAATATCACCTTTTGCCGGGGCGTTTCAAGTGATTTGGCCTGAAAATTCCGGCAGCGGCGCGTCAACGGCGCGGCGAGTGGACTGCGGCCGGGGTTTATGTGATTAATTGCGCAAGGCTTGCGCCGCCTTGCGGGCTTCCGTATAAGTGCGCACGTGCCGGGTCCGGCCTGCGGCCCGGCGGATTCTCGCGGCGGGGTTTGCGCCCGCCGGCCATCTACCGCAGGGGCGGGGCGCATGCGCCCGCCCGGCGCCGGAGGCGCCGATGCCAGCCTATACGGTGTACATGGAGCAGCTTCCCGGACTGCTCACGAAGTGGTCAGCCAAGTATGAGGTCCAGGTCCCCACGGCGGTTCCCGGCGGGTTCTACGACTTCGCGCCCTGGCGCGAGGGCGTCGAGATCGCCTGGGACTACGACCTGGCCTACAATTCCCTCAAGCGCTTCTTCCTGCCCCCGCGCGAGGATCTGATCCGCTACGACGCGGTCAAGTGCGAGGCCGAGCCGGTGTTCGAGGCCCCGGCCCTGCTGCTCTTCGGGGTGCATCCCTACGACGTGCGGGCCATCGCCCAACTGGACCAGATCATGGAGTCCGGGGCCCCGGACCAGTACTACCTGCGCCGCCGGGAGAATATCGCGGTCTTCGCCCTGGAGCCCCTGCGCATCGCCCAGACCGCCTTCTGGGGCAGCATGGGCACTGCGGTGGCGGACCTGGGCTTCGACCTCTCCTGGACCAAGATCGGCCCGGCCTCCTTCCACGTGAAGGTGGGCTCGCCCCGCGGCGAGGAGCTGCTCCTGGCCTGCGGGCCCATGGCCAAGGCCACCCTGGCCGACCGCGAGGCCGCGCGCAAGGTGCACGAGTCCGTGGGCAAGAAGGCCGCGGAGAACGGGCTCAAGTACCCCTGGAAGGAGGTTCCCGGGGTCCTGGCCAAGAGCTGGAACTCCTCCCTGTGGCGGGAGAAGGCCCGGCTCTGCCTGGCCTGCGGCTCCTGCAACGTGGTCTGCCCCACCTGCTACTGCTTCGACATCAAGGAAGAGTTGGACGAGAGCCTGGCCAAGGGCCGCCGCTTCCGGGAGTGGGACGCCTGCATGCTCAACTCCTTCGCCCTGGTGGCCGGGGACCACAACTTCCGGGCCCAGGCCCGGGAGCGCTACCGCCACCGCTACTTCCGCAAGGGCAAGTACATCTTCGACATGATCGGGGAGCTGGGCTGCGTGGGCTGTGGACGCTGCGTGCGGGCCTGCACCGCGCGCATCGCCAATCCCAAGGAAGTGTTCAACGCGCTGTGGGAGGAGACGCGATGATCCGCAAGAACTTCTCGCCCTACGTGCCCCGGCCCGCCACCCTGGTGGAGAAGGAGCAGCTGTCGGACACCGTGTCCCGCTTCGCCTTCCGCCTGGACAACGGCCGCAACCTGGCCCACAAGCCGGGGCAGTTCATCCAGCTCTCCATCTTCGGGGTGGGCGAGGCGCCGTTTTCGGTGTGCTCCCTGCCGGCCATCGAGATGCTGGAGTTCGAGCTGGCGGTGCGCAAGATCGGCACCGTGACCAACGCCCTGCACGCCCTGGAGCCGGGGGCCAAGGTGGGGGTGCGCGGCCCCTATGGCACCTTCTTCCCGGTGCAGGAGTTCGTGGGCAAGGACACCCTCTTCATCGCCGGCGGGCTGGGCTACATCCCGCTGCGCAGCCTGCTCAACTATCAACTCCGCCACCGCGACGAGTTCGGCCGCATCATCATCATGGTGGGCACCCGCACCCCCTCCGAGCGCATCTTCATCAATCAGATAGAAGAGCTCAAGGGCCGCTCCGACGTGGAGGTCCTGGAGACCGTGGACCGCTCCGAGGAGGGCTGGACCGGCAACGTGGGCGTGGTCTCCACGCTCCTGCCCCAGGTGAATCTGGACATCGAGAACACCTACGTGGCCATGGTGGGGCCGCCCATCATGTACCGCTTCGTGATCAAGGACTGCACCCGCCTGGGGATCCATCCCGGGCGCATCTACGTGTCCCTGGAGCGCAAGATGAAGTGCGGCCTGGGCAAGTGCGGCCACTGCCAGATCAACGGCAAGAGCGCCTGCATCCACGGCCCGGTGTTCAAGTACACCGCCATCGAGCCCCTGGAAGAGGCCATCTAGCCCGGCCCGCCGGGATGGGAGGAACCAATGGCCAAGCCCAAGATCGCGTTCTTCGACTTCGCCGGCTGCGAGGGCGACCAGCTCCAGGTGGCCAACCTGGAGGAGAAGCTCCTGGACGTGCTGGAGCACGTGGAGGTGGTCAACTTCCGCGAGGTCATGACCGAGCGCAGCGACGACTACGACATCGCCTTCGTGGAGGGCTCCATCACCCGGCCCGAGGACGAGAAGCGCCTGAAGGACATCCGGTCCAAGGCCAAGCTCCTGGTGGCCCTGGGCGCCTGCGCCACCATCGGCGGGGTGAACTGCATCAAGAACTTCCTGGAGGACTCGGTCTGCCGCGAGGCGGTGTACGGGGACAAGGCCCGCTGGTACGCCACCTACGCCGCCCGGCCCCTGCGCGCGGTGGTGCCGGTGGACCTGGAGATCCACGGCTGCCCCATCGACCGCCAGGAGTTCCTGCGCATGGTCAAGGAGCTCCTGTCGGGCAAGACCCCCTGGCTGCCCGACTACCCGGTGTGCATGGAGTGCAAAGAAGCCGGCAACATCTGCAACTACGAGAAGGGCCGCGCCTGCCTGGGCATCATCACCCGGGCCGGGTGCAAGGCCTGCTGCGTGACCGAGGGCGCGGTGTGCTGGGGCTGCCGGGGACTGGCCCCCCATGCCAACCTCGACGCGGCCCGCTTCGTGATGGAAGACCTGGGCGGGTTCTCCCGCCGCGAGGCCCAGGACCTCCTGCGCCTCTTCCTCGGCTTCTCCAGCGCCCCGCTGTGAGCCGTCCAACCTGGGGAACGACATGAGCCAGACCAACGCCGCCAAGA
>JAEXTU010000064.1 GCA_023453335.1 Pseudomonadota bacterium
TGGATTCGTGGTAGGGTGCCTATGGGGAGGCGGCGCGGGTCTGGTCCCTGGCCGCCTGGAAGTCCTGGGATACGGACGGGGAAGATACCGGCGTGCTGGTGGCCCGGACGGGCCGGGCCACCTACCAGGAGAATCTGCGCCAGCCCTAGCCTGTCGGCCGAGGCGGGCCTAGAAGCAAGGGATGTCGCAGGAGGGCTCGCAACTGCCGTCGCGGCATTCCTCGGCCAGCTGGCGCATGCCCTCGGCGCTCACGAACAGGCGGCGGGAGGCCCCGCACTCGGGGCAGCACCAGTCCGCGGGCAGGCAGCAGAAATCCTTGCCCGGGGCCAGGCCGAGCCGGGGCTCGCCCTTGGCCGGGTCGTAGACGTAGCCGCAGAAATTGCAGGAATAGGTCTGCATGGTTTCCTCGCTCCCGGGCGGCGCTCAGGCCAGCACGTGAATGATGCCGCCCACCCGCAGCTCGTGCGGGATGTTGTCCGGCCCGGAGGTGATGGGCACCTCGCCGCCGGGCTCCACCTGGACCCAGCCCGCCGGGCCGGGCACGATGTTGTCCGGGGGGACCGGGGTGGCCTGGCCTGCGGGGGTGGCCACGATGTTGTCCGGCGGCACCGGGGTTCCGGGTCCGGCGGGCGTGGCCACGATCTTGTCGAACATGGGCATGTCCATGTTCGATAAATACGCCGGTCCCGCGGCGGCGTCAAATCCCGCCGCCCGGCACGGCCAGTATTATCCCCCCGGTTTCCTTGATGACATTCCCCGGCGTGGTTGCTATGGTGAAGACGACCCGAGACCCGGGCCCTGGCGGGGGGCAGTGAGAAACGGGGCAAGGAGGCGAGGATGGGCAAGGTCAAGAAGATACTCTGCGCCGTGGACTTTTCCGAAGCCACCCCGCTGGTGGCCGAATGGGCCGGGGAGCAGGCCCGCAACGCCGGGGCGGAGTTGCTGGTCATGTACGTGGTGCCGGACCTGGGGCGCTATTCAAATTTTCACATCCGCAACGACCGGATCACCGACATGGTCCAGTCCATCCTGGACGGCGCCAAGAAGAACATGGAGGACTGCCTGGCCCGGAACTTCCCGGACATCGAGGCCCAGGGCTTGCTGGCCACCGGCTACGCGCCGGAGGAGATCATCAAGGCGGCGCAGGAGCACGGGTGCGACCTCATCATCATGGGCACCCACGGCCGCAAGGGCATCGACCGGATCATCTTCGGCTCGGTGGCGGAAAAGGTGGTCAAGACCTCTCCCATCCCGGTGCTCACGATTCGTCCCTATGGCGTGTCCACCCACCAGGGTGGCAGGTAGGAGGAGGGCATGGCCGACCTCCCGAGTGCGGAACGGCGGCTTCTGGTCACGGTGAGCGGCGATGTGGCGGCCCTGTGGGGAGCGCGCTTCGTGGGCGGCTTTTTGCAGCGCAAGGACGAGGTCCGGCTCACCCTGTGGCACATGGTGCCGCGCCCGGCTCCGGCCGGGGCTCCGGACCCCGAGGCCGCGGCCGCGGCCGCCCGGCGCGGGACCGAACTGCGCGAGGAAGGGGCGCAGGCCCTGGCCCAGGCCGCGGACGTCCTGTCCGGCCTGGGCTTTCCGCCCTCCCGCATCGACACCAAGGTCTCCTTTTCCGCAGGCCTCAAGATCGAGGAGCTCCTTGCCGAGGCGGGCCGGGGGGAATTCGACGCGGTGGTTCTGGGCCGGCGTGGCCTGGCCTGGTACGAGGCCCTGTTTGCGGACAGCCTGAGCCGCGACATGCTCCTCCTGTCCGTGGCCACCCCGGTCTGGGTCTGCCGCGAGCCGGAACCCGGCCGCATCGGGGTGCTCCTGGGCGTGGATGGCTCGGAACCCAGCCTGCGCATGGCCCGGCACGTGGGCCGGATGCTGGCCGCCGAGGAGCGGCACCCGGTGACCCTGTTCCGGGTGGAGCACCCGGAGGAGGCCGGGGCCAAGGGCGCGGATGAGTCCCTGGCCGAGGCGCGGGAGGTCCTGCAGGCGGCCGGCCTGCATCCGGCCCGTATCCGGGAGACGACCGTGGCGGGCAAGGACGTGGCCAAGGCCATCCTGGACGAGGCGGCGAGGGGCTGGCACGCCGCGGTGGCCGTGGGCTGCCCCGGCGCGGGCCGGGGCAGCCTGGGCAAGGACTTCGCCGGCTCAGTGAGCCGCGCCCTGCTCAAGCACCTCAAGGGCGCGGCCCTCTGGGGGAGCCACTAGACCCTTCCCGATCAGGTACAGGGCCCGGATGACCGGGCCCTTTGTTTTGGGCTAATCCTGGTCCAGGACCGCGGCCAGGGCGGCCAGGAGTTCGTCGAGCTCCACGGGTTTGGCGATGTAGCCGTCCATGCCCGCGGCCAGGAACTTCTCCCGGTCCCCGGGCAGGGCGTGGGCGGTCATGGCCAGGATGGGGACCTTGGCCTTGCCCCCCGGGTCCGGAGTGTTTCGGATGGCCCGGGTTGCCTCCATGCCGTCCATCTCCGGCATCTGGATGTCCATGATGATGCAGTCGTAGTGTGCGGCCCGGGCCATTTCCACGGCCTGGCGGCCGTTCTCCGCTGCGGACACCGTGCAGCCCAGCCGCTCCAGGAACCGGGTGGTGGCGAAGCGGTTGACCCGATCGTCCTCGGCCAGCAGCACCTTGAGCCCGGCAACGGACAGCTCCCGGCCATTGCTGCGCCGCGGTCGGCGGGACCGGGCCGGCAGTTCCAGGCCGCAGCGCAGGGTGAAGCGCATGGCCGTGCCCTGGCCCAGCCGGCTCTCCACGCAGACGCTGCCGCCCATGAGCTGCACCATCTGGCGCACGATGCCCAGGCCGATGCCGGTGCCGTGGTACTTGCGGCGCAGGGAGCTGTCCGCCTGGGTGAAGGGCTCGAAGATCAGGGTCAGCTTGTCGTCGGGAATCCCGATGCCGGTGTCCGCCACGGTGCAGAGCAGCACCCCCTCGCCGGCCGCCGGGCGGTGCTCCAGCAGGCAGACGTTGATGGAGATGGCGCCCTGCTCCGTGAACTTCATGGAGTTGCCCACCAGGTTGAACAGCACCTGGCGCACGCGGCCCGGGTCGAGCATGAGCATATCGGGCACGCCGGGGTCCACTTCGGCCTGCAGATCCAGGCCCTTGTCCGCGGCCACATAGCGGAAGGCGCGCAGTACCGACTGCACGAGGTCGCGCAGCTTCAACGGCTGTCGCTCGATGGATATCTTGCCGGCCTCCAACTGCACGAAGGAGAGGATGTCGTTGACGATGGTCAACAGGCCCCGGCCGGATTCCAGGGCGGTGTCCAGGAGCACGTCCTGCTCGGCGTCGCGGCCCTTGGCGTGGTCCAGGAGCTGGAGCATGCCCAGCACCCCGTTGAGCGGGGTGCGCAGCTCGTGGCTCATGTTGGCCAGGAACTCGCCCTTGGCCTTGTTGGCCGCTTCGGCCGCCTCCTTGGCCCGGGTGATATCCCGCTCGAACCGCAGGCGTTCGCTCATGTCGTGGATGAAGACCAGGGCGCCCCTGGCTTCCTGGTAGGCGATGGGCGTTCCCAGGGTCTCGGCATGCACCTCTGTGCCGTCAAGTTTCAGGAACACCAGTCCGCGCCGGGACTGGGAGGTGCGGTCTTCGTTGAGTTGCCGGATGCGCTCTCGGGCGATCTCTCGGTAGTCGGGATGGATGCGATCCAGGACCGGGGTTCCCAGCAGATCCTCCCGGGTCCTGCCACCGAACAGGTCCACTGCGGCCTGGTTCAGGTAGGAGAATCTTCCCCCGGTCTGCACGAAGATGGCTTCCGGGGCGCTCTCCACCAGGGTCCGGAAGCGCTCCTCGCTCTCCCGCAGTTGGGCCTCGGCCAGGGCGCGGTCGGTGATGTCGTGGACAATGGAGAAGAGCAGGGGCCTGCCCTCCACGTCCACGGGCGTGGAGTACACCTCCACGGTGCGCACCTCGCCGCTCTTGAGCACATGGGGGAAGACGAAGTGGCTGCGGGCGCCTGACGCGGCCTGGCGCTTGGCGGCAAGGACCTCCTCGCGGGGCAGCCTGTTGATGTCCCAGATGAGCATGCTCCGCAGTTCGTCCTGGGTGTAACCGTAGAACGCCGCGGCGCTGGCGTTGGCGTCCACGATGGCCCCGGTGTCCGGATTGATGAGGAAGAAGGGGGCCTGGTGGTTCTCGAACAGGGTGCGGAAGCGCTCCTCGCTCCGGCGCATGGCGGCCAGGGCCTCGATGCGGCCGGTGACCTCGTGGCCCAGGATGAGGATCTGCGCCACCTTCCCCGATTCGTCGAACAGGGGCACGTAGTCGGCGTCCCACCAGGTGGTCCGGGAGCCGATGGGCACCACGAATTCATGGAGATGGGTGGCCTGGCCGGTCTCGTAGATGGCGTCGAACATTTTGCCCACCTCGGCGGCTACCGAGGGGAACACATCCGCCAGGGTCCGCCCCGCCATCGGCGTGGAACGGTCGTGCGGCGCGAGTTCATAGGCGGGGTTGGCGAGCACGTACCGGTGCTCCGGTCCCTCCACCACGCCGATGGCGATGGGTGCGGTGCGGATGAGCTTCTCCAGGAACTCGCGCTGGGTGCGCGATTCCTTGAGATGGCGTTCTTGGGACTCCTCCAGGCGCTTCCGTTCGGAAATATCCATGCCGTAGATGTTGACGTAGCCCTCGTCCGGGACCACGCTCATGGCCATGGCGAAGGTCTTTTCCCCGACCCGGGCCTCGAATCGCGGGGCCTGGCCGGTGGCGAAGGCCTGGGAGACAAACTGGACGTAAGGGCCGGGCAGGGGCTTGCCCACCATGCCCCCGCAGTGGGCCAGGAAGTCCCGGCTGGCGACGTTGGCATAGGTCACCACGCAGTCCCTGCCCACCCGCAGCACCGGGTTGGGGTTCTCGCCGGGAAACCGGGCCAGGTTGCGGATGTCCCGCTCGGCCTGCTTGCGCGCGGTGATGTCAAGGAAGGAGCCCAACGCGCCCACGACCTTGCCCCGTTTGTCCCGGAGCGGGGTCGCATTGCCCAGGATGGTGCGGGTCCGGCCGTCGGGCAGCACGATGTCCAACTCCATGGCGTCCACGCGCTCCCCGCGCGCGGCGCGCTGCATGGGAAGTTCCTCCAGGGCCATTTCCCGGCCCTGGCTGAAGTTCCGGTAGGGGGGAGGAGCGTGCCCCTCCGAAGGGCGACGGGAGAGGTTGCTCCCCTGGGGGAGTTCCAGGAGCGAGTAACTGGCGCGGTTGCCCTCGATAACCTTCCCTTCGGGGTCCCGGGCGATCCACACCGCGGCCGGGACCTGCTCCATGACCGCCTCCAACTCCGCGGCGCGGCGCTCGGCCTCCTCGGTGCTGGCGAGCAGCTCCCGGGTGCGCTCGGCGACCAGGGACTCCAGGCGGACGTTGGCGTTGCGCAGCACCTCCTCCGCGTCCTTGAGCAGGGTCACGTCAGTATAGGTCAGCACCGCGCCCTCCACCGCGCCCTGGGGGGAGTGGTAGGGGAAGGCCCGCTTGAGGTACCAGCGGCCGTCCGGAGCCTGTATCTCGCGGGGTGGGGCCGGAGGGCCGGCGAGCACGGCCCGGGCTTCGCCCAGGATGTCGGCGTCGTCCACCTTGGCCTTGACCTCGGACAGGGGACGGCCCTGGTCCGCCGGGACGAGGTAGAAGAGGTCGCCGGCCTCGGGCGTGAAGCGCAGGATGCGCATGTCCCGGTCCAGGAAGACCGCGGCCAGCTTGGTGCTCGCCAGCAGGTTCTCCACGAAGGCCTTTTCCTGGGCCAGTTCGTCCACCATGGCCGAAAGCTCGGCGTTCAGGTTGGTCAGCTCCTCGTTCAGGGACTGCAACTCCTCCCGGGAGGCCTCCATCTCCTCGTTGGAGGATTGCAGCTCCTCGTTCATGCTGAGGAGTTCCTCATTGGACGCCTTGAGTTCCTCGTTGAGGCTCTCGTATCCCTCCACCGCCTGCTGCAGCTGTTCGTTGGCCAACTGGAGTTCAGCCTCGTAGCGCCAGATCAGACTGTCGTCCGAGTAGCTCTGCGGGGAGGCGTCCGGCAATCCGTCCTCGGCCCGCGCCTGCTCGAAGCATACCAGCAGGGACTGGAGCATGCCCTCCGGGTCCATCTGGGGGTCCACCACAATGTGGACCTGTCCAGACCCCTTGGACGGGTAACGGACCTTGGCCGCCTTGGACTGCCGCTGGGCGCATACCGACTCCAGCAGGGCGCGCAGGGCAGGGCGCAAGGGTTTCTTGACCAGCCGCAGCAGGTTCAGGTTGAGTTCGCCTTCCGGCAGTTCCAGAAACGGGTTGGTGTCCCCGGACAGATGGAGGACGCGCAAGTCCGGATCGACGAGCGCCGCCGGAGGCGCGTATCGCCGCAGCAGGGCGCGTTCCGCGGCCAGGGCCGGGGTGGCGGTGACGGCCGGGGCCGGCGGCCGGAAGGCGCTGGACGCGGGAAGGGGGTGCAGGGCGAGCCGCGCCGGGAATTCCATGGGGCCCCGCTTCTGGGCCTTGCGCTTGAACACCCGCCATTTCTTGTCCACGGCTTCGAAGCGGGCCGAGTGGTTGGCCATGGCCTCGGCCGGGCCCAGGGCGAGGTAGCCTCCGGGATTGAGGGAGTAGGCCAGGATGGAGAACACCCGCTCCTGCACCGCCGGAGTCATGTAGATGAGCACGTTGCGGCACAATACCAGGTCCATGTGCAGGAACGGCGGGTCCTGGAGCATGTCGTGGGTGGCGAAGACGATGGTCTCCCGCAGCCGGGGCAGGACGGCCAGCTTGTTGCCGGACCTGCGGAAATATCGCTGGGCCAGGTCCGCGGGCAGGGATGCGGCCTGGCGCTGGGCATAGAGGCCCTTGCGCGCGACCTCCACCGCATCCTTGTCGATGTCCGTGGCGTAAACCTTGAATTCCAGGCGGGGCTTGCGGGAGGCCAGGGCGTCGTCCAGGAGCATGGCCACCGAATAGGCCTCCTCGCCGGTGGAGCAACCCGCCACCCACACCCGCAGGGGATGCAGCCGGTCGCGATCCCGGACCAGGGCGGGCACGGCTTTGTCGCGCAGGACCGCGAAGAACTCCGGGTCGCGGTAAAAGCTGGTGACGCCGATGAGCAGGTCCTTGAACAGCCGGGACCGCTCCCCGGGGTTGTGCTCCAGGGTCCGCACGTAAGCCCCCAGGTCGCTCTCCCCGGCCAGGAGCATGCGCTTGTGCAGGCGTCGGACTATGGTGCTGGACTTGTACCCGGTCAGGTCGTGGCCCTGGTGCTCCCGGAGCAGGGCCAGGATGCGGTCAACCAGGGTCTGCTGGCCCACCGGGGGTTCCGCCGCCAGCAGGGGGGAGCGCAGCGTCCGCTCCAGGGCTGCGGCCAGTCCCTCCGGGTCCAGGACGAGGTCGGCCCGGCCGGTGGCGATGGCGCTCTCGGGCATGCCGCGTTGCTGGGCCGTGGACGGTTCCTGGACCAGGGCCAGCCCGCCGGAGCGGGCGACCATCTCCAGGCCGCGTGCGCCGTCGTTGCCCGTCCCGCTCAGGATGACCGCCACGGCCCTGGGGCCCAGTGCCCGGGCCATGGACTCCAGCAGGCGGGCGATGGCGTGGGGCGGACCTTCCGGGAGCGGCTTGGCGGGCTTGAGCAGCCCGCGCCCCACGACCAGCCCCTGTCCGGCGGAGACGGTATAGACCACTCCCGGCCGGGGCCGGGCTGCCCGTTTCAGCTCCACGATCTCCATGCGGGTGAAGTGGCCGAGCACATCAGGCATGTGGCTCTTGCCGTGGACCGAGGTATGGGTGACGACCAGGAAGGCGGCCGGGAGGTCGGGAGGGAGGTTCTGCAAGAGGATTTTGAGGGCCTCGACCCCCCCGGCCGAGGCGCCCAGGGCGACCACCGGGAAGGCCGGGGGGGCGGAGGACCGCCGGGAACCGGTTTTTGACCGGCCTCGCACAGGGCTGGATGTTGTATGGCGGGTTGGCGGCATGCCGTGAGTGACCGTGGGTAAGTCGGAGGAGGATTGTCAGTAATTTTGAATATTCATTTAATTTGTTGGAAACTATATCCCGTTCTCTGAACCTATGCAAGTACAAGGGGAAATCATGTGATGAAGAGAAAGTCATCGGGGAGGTGGAGGAGGAATGAATCCCCGGTATCTTAGTGCGCATGGAGCGCTCCGGCAGTTCCCGATGCTCCCCCGGACAAAGGAGAGGACGGGGGCCAAATGGAGCGGGGCAGCTTCTCTCCTCTTGTGAAACCTGCCCAGGAGGCTTAGAAAATGGGAACCCGGGCTGGCTCGTAGCGGGGCCTTGCAGGGGTAAGGAGGAGGGCATGAACGGGAAGATCACCGTGTTCGGTGCGGGCAACGTGGGCGGCGCGGTCACCCGCCGGCTCATCGAGCGCAAGCTGTGCAAGAAGGTGGTACTGGTGGACCGGTCCCCGGGCAAGGCCGAGGGCATCGCCCTGGACATCCTGGAAGCCAGCCCCATCGACCTGCTGGAGCCGGTCTGCCTCTCGGGCGAGGACCTGGAGCAGACCCGCGACTCGGAGGTGGTCATCATCACCGCCGGGGCCCGGCGCACCGAGGGCATGAGCCGGGACGACCTGCTCAAGAT
>JAEXTU010000081.1 GCA_023453335.1 Pseudomonadota bacterium
GATGAAGGGACCCGGGCCGTAGAACCCGCGCCGGGTGCGGCCCAGGGGCCGGGCGAATCCGCCCAGCCGGCCCAGGACCGAGAGCACGCCGAAGACCAGGAACAGGGCAAGGAAGCCCAGGCCCCCGCCCCCGCTGCTGCGCCGCTTCTTGGGCTCGGCCTTGAACTCGCCGCGCACGGCCTGGGCCACGGCCTGCGCCGCGGCAATAAACCCGCAGTCGAAGTCCCCGGCCTTGAAGCGCGGGGCCTTCACGTTATCGATGATGCGGCCCGCGAGCAGGTCGGTGAGCCGGCCCTCCAGGCCGTAGCCCACCTCAATGCGCATCTTGCGCTCGGCCTTGGCCACCAGGATGAGCGCGCCGTTGTCGCGCCCCTTCTGGCCGCGCCGCCACTTCTCCGCCGCCTTGAGGGCGTAGTCCTCCACGGGCAGGCCCTCCAGGGACGGCACGGTGAGCAGCGCCACCTGGGTGGAGTCGGATCGTTCCAAATCGGCCAAAACAGCCTCCACCTGCGCCCGCGCCCCCGGCGACATCATGCCCGCCAGGTCGTTCACCCGGCCGGTGAGCGCCGGCACGTCCAGGGCCAGGGCGGGCAGGGCCAGGAGCCCGGCCAGAACGAGCGCGGCAACGAGCCGGCGCATCCTAGAACTTGACCTTGGGCGCGGCCTGGGCCGCGGCGTCGGCCTTGAAGAACTCCTTGCGGGTGAGGTGCAGGAAGAAGGAGTTGGTCAGGCTGTTGGGGAAGGTGCGGATGGAGGCGTTGAAGGTCTCCACCTCGGCGTTGTAGCGCTGCCGGGCCACGTTGATGCGGTTCTCGGTGCCCTCCAGCTGGTGCTGCAGGTCCGCGAAATTCTGGTTGGCCTTGAGGTCGGGATACTTCTCCACGACCACCATGAGCCGGGACAGGGCGCCGGACAGCTCACCCTGCGCGGCCTGGAACGAGGCCAGGGCCTGGGGGTCGCCCAACTTGCCGGGGTCCAGCTTCACCTGGCCGGCCTTGGCCCGGGCCTCGGTGACCGCGGCCAGGGTCTCCTTCTCGTGCGAGGCGTACGCCTTCACGGTCTCCACCAGATTGGGGATCAGGTCCATGCGGCGCTGCAGGGCCGCATCCAGGTCGGCGTAGGCGCGGAACACCGCCTCCTCCTGCTGCTGCATAGTGTTGTACCCGCAGCCGGGCAGGGCCAGGAGCAGGACCAGGAGCGGCAACAAGGCGATATACTTACGAAAGCGCATGGATTCCTCCTTCGGAGAGCTTCGCCGGTTCTCGGTTGCAGCCTCATCTAACTACGCGGCAACGCCCTGGCAATACCGCGACGTTGCCGGGAAGGCGCGAGTCTACCCAAGTAGGCCGCGATTGCAACCCGCAGCCGTTGCCATCGGCCCGGGGCATGGCTACACTGATTCCAGCCGCTTGCGGCCCAGGAGACAGCCCCATGGACCCCGTGACCCACATCGCCTCTGGCCTGCTGGCCGGACGCCTGCTCCAGGACCGGTTCCCCACCGCCGGCCGCGCCCTGGCCTTCGGCGTGCTGGGGGCCTGGCTCCCGGACATCGACTCCTTCATCGGCCTGGGCCCCGAGGCCTACCTGCGCGACCACCGGGCCTTCACCCACTCCCTGCTGGGCGGCGTGGCGCTGGCCCTGGGCCTGGCCCTGGCCTTCCGACCCCTGGCCCGGCAGGTGGAGTTCCGCAGACTGGCGCTCTGGGGCTATGGCCTGGTGCTCCTGCACGTGTTCCTGGACCTGTGCACCACCTACGGCACCCAGGTGTTCTGGCCGTTCTCCGACGCCCGGCTCTTCCTGCCGGCCCTGTTCATCATCGACCCCCTCTTCACCCTGCCGCTCCTGGCCCTCATCGCCCTCACCTTCTTCTGGAAGGACAGGCGCCGCACCCTGGCCGGCCTGGGGCTCTTCCTGTGCCTGGCCTATCCCCTGGCCAACCTGGGGGTGCGGGCCACGGTGCTGGCCGGGGTGGAGCTGCGGCTGGCCGAGGCCAAGGTGGCGTACCGCGACATCTCGCTCATCCCGGACCCCTTCACCCCCATCTACTGGAAGGCGGTGGTGGATGCGGGCGACACCCTGGCGGTGGCCAGCGTGCCCGCCCTGCTGCCCCGGAAGATTCCCCTCACCGCCTACCCCAAGGCCGACCCGACCCTGCTGGCCAGGCTCGGCGAGCAGGCCCCCATCTTCCGCACCTGGGACTGGTTCGCCCTCTTCCCGGTCCAGCAGGACATCGCGGGCGCGACGGGCCGGGAGGTGACCTTCCAGGACCTGCGCTTCGTGTTCACCTCGCCCCTGGCCCAGCGGATCCTGCCACGCAGCCACACGCCCTTCACCCTGCGCGCCCTGCTCGACCCCGAGGGCCGGCTGGCCGAGTACACCTTCTCGGGGGCCAACGGCGACTCCGTGGGCCGGCTGCGCGACTGACATGGACTGGCTGGCCCTGTCCCTGGCCGCGGCCCTGGGGTCGGGGGGCGAGGCCGCGGCCATGAAGAAGCTGCCCGGGGACCTCACCCCGGAGGAGATGGGGCTCACCCCCCTGCTCTTCGGCCTGCCCCTGTGCCTGCTGGTCCTGGCCGTGGCCCGGCCGCCCCTGCCCCCGGCCGGATTCTGGCTGGACCTGGCCCTGCTCCTGCCCTTCTCCTTTGCCGGCTACGTCCTGTACTGCCAGGCCATCCGGCTCTCGCCCCTCTCCCTCACCCTGCCCTACCTGGCCCTGGTGCCGGTGTTCACCATGCTCACCGGCCACCTGGCCCTGGGCGAGGCGCCCAGCCCGGCGGGCGGGGCCGGGGTGCTGCTCCTGGCCGCGGGGTCCTACGTGCTGAACCTGCGCAGCCGGGCCACGCACGGGACCTGGGGGCCGCTCCTGGCGGTGCTGCGGGAGCCCGGGCCGCGGCGCATCCTGCTGGTGGCCGCGCTCTATGCGGTGGTGGCGGTATTGGGCAAGCACGCCGCAGTGCTGGCCACGCCGCTCGGCTACATCGCCTGGTTCGAGCCGGCCTACACCACCATCTTTTTGCTGGTGCTGGCGGCCATGGGCCGGGTGCGGCTCGGCAACATCCTGGCCCGGCCGGGCCGCGGCGTACTGCCGGGCCTCATCCACTTCGGGCACCTGGTTGCCGGGGCCTATGCCGTGGTGCTCACCCAGGCCGCCTACATGCTGGCGGTGAAGCGGGTGGACGGGCTCATCGGGGTCCTGCTCGGCCGCGCCGCGTTCCAGGAAAAGGACCTCGCCGCCCGCCTGGCCGGCTCGGTCCTCATGCTGGCCGGGGTGACGCTGATCGCGTTGTGGGGGGAGTAGCTAGATGCCGAACCTCCTGCGCACCCGCTCCACCGCGGACATGTGGGCGGTGAGGCCCAGGTCCGGGGTGCGGGGCGCGGGGAGGGTGCGGGTGGCGGCGAAGGGGGTCTTGGCCAGGAGCGCGTTGACCGCGTGCACGGCCAGGCGCTCCAGGTTGGCGGCGTCCGCGGCGTTGTAGGCCAGGAGCGTCTCCAGCACCCGGGGGTCGCCCGAGTCCTCGTATTCCTTCCAGAGCAGCACCGCGAAATACCCGTCCATGCCGGTGACGTCGCCGCGGCCGATGCCCAGGGTGTGCTCGATGCGCTTGAGGCCGCCGCTCAGGCCGATGGCCCGCAGGGGGTAGCGCAGGTCCAGGTGGGCCTGGGGGAAGCGCACGTCGAACTCGGCCTCGATGAAGGGCACGTCGAAGGTCCTGCCGTTGTACGACACCAGCAGGTCGTAGCCCAGGAGGTCGTCGGCCAGGCGGTCCAGGTTCCGGCCGCGCACGTAGGTGTGCAGGGCCTCGCCGTCCCAGATGCAGGCGGTGGTGATGGTGTCCCCGTGGTTCAGGCCGGTGGTCTCGATGTCCAGGAAGGCGGCCTTGCCCCCCGCCGTCGGGGAGAAATCCGGGTACACCCGCCAGGCCTCATCGCTGGGCAGGCGGTCCTGAAACCAGCGGGCGTCGCCCTCGGCCAGGGCCGCGGCGGACTCGGCCAGGACCGGCCGCGCCAGGTTGGCCCGGCCCGGGCTGAGCACCCCGGCCATGCCCTCCCGCGCCTGGTCCCAGGTGCGCACCCCGGCCTTCCAGAGCTTCTTTTCCGAGGCCGCGCCGATGCCCGGCAGATGGCAGAAGGTGTGTTCCAGCATGGTGGCTGCCTACCCGGGAACGGCCCCGGCGGCAAGCCGGCCGGAATTGTTGCCAAGGCTGCGGCCCTGGGCTAGTCTCGCGACCATGGACAAGGAATTCATCCTCGCAAAGCTCCACGCCGAACGCTCCGCCATCCGCGGCTTCGGGGCGCGCAGCCTGCCCCTGTTCGGCTCCTATGCCCGGGGCGAGGCCGCGCCCGGCAGCGACCTGGACTTCCTGGTGGAGTTCGAGGAGGGCCGCGGCCTGTTCCGGGACTATTCCGGCCTGGCCCTGTTCCTGGAGGACCTCTTCGGGCTCAAGGTGGACCTGGTCAAGGCCCACCTCCTGCGCCCGGAACTGCGGCCCGAAGTCCTGTCCGGCCCCCGCCATGCCGCGCAAATATGTTAGGCTTGGCTTCCTCGTAAAACTTTTACTGCAGTATCAATTGTAAGTATTTTTTATACGCATCGCATTGCTTCGAAAAGAAGCGTGTCACTATGAATAATTTTCCTCAAAATTGCAGATTCTTTGTTAGAAATTGAGTTATATTTTGGCGTTAAAATAAATCTCAGCACTTTTTCTATTCTAGATATATCATAAGTCGGAGAGATAGCGACAATTGATAAATATTTTTCTTTAGATGATACTAGTACTTTACGCAAATTATCATTAGATGCATTTCCATAAATGTAATTAGCCGCTTTTTTAATGTAGTTATTAAACCATCCACTTTCTCTTGGGTCAAAATGTGATGGAACCCTTTCAACAAAACATCTGCTTGAGCACTTGCCTACATACTCTGCGGCTTTTTCATTCATAAATATGTAACAACCATTTACTTCTTTGTGGGTATTATCTTCTGCATCTAAAACCAGTTCGAGAATTTTAATATCAGAAATTCTTTTCTTGTTTGCAGAGATACGACTTGACAGGTCACTACAAGTAATCGTTCCCAAATCTGGGTAAATTATCATAGTTCAACTCCTTTTGACATACGGCTCTACTTATAACGGCTGACAAAGACAAGTAACTCACTTCACCGCCCCCGCCGCCAGTCTCCCCAGGGTCCGCACCCCGTCGCGCAGCTGCTCGGTCCAGACCCCGCCGCAGGACAGGCGCACGAAGTTCTTGAACTCGTCGCGGGTGCTGAACACGTTGCCGGGCACGATGCCGATGCCTGCGGCCCGGGCCTTGAGAAAGAGGTCCACCCCGTCGCCGCCCGGGGGAAGTTCCACCCAGAGGTGGCTGCCACCCTGCGGATCGCTGGCCCGGGTGCCGGGCGGGAACTCCGCGGACAGGCAGTGGCGCAAGGAAGCCACGCTGCGCTGGTTCACCTGGCGCAGGGACTTGAGGTGCCGCTCCAAGCCGCCCCCGGCCAGGTACTCGGCCAGGGCCATCTGCACCGGCGCGGCGGTGCTCACGTTGGTGGAGCTCTTCACCCGCAGGGCCTCGGCCATGAACCGGCCGGGCAGCAGCCAGCCCACCCGCCAGCCCGGGGCCAGGGTCTTGGAGAACGAGGAGCAGGACAGCACCAGGCCCGCGCGGTCGTGCGCCTTGCAGGTGCCCGGCCGGCCCGGGCCGAAGGGCAGGTCGCCGTACACGTCGTCCTCCACCAGGGGGACGCCGCGCTCGGCCAGGAGCCGGACCACCTCGGCCTTGGCCGCCTCGGGCATGAGGCTGCCATCCGGGTTGTTGAAGTTGGGGCAGAGCACGCAGGCCGCCACCTCGTGCCGGTCCAGGGCCGCGGCCAGGTCCTTGGGGTCCACCCCGTCGCGGGGGTGGGAGCGCACCTCCACCGCCCGCACCCCGAGCGTCTCCAGGAGCTGCAGAAAACAGTAGTACGTGGGAGTGGGGATCACCACCGCGTCGCCCGGCCGGGTGAGCACCCGCAGGGCGATGTACAGCGCCTCCATGGCCCCGGCGGTGATGAGCACGTCGTCGGGCGACACCGCCTCGCCGTGCGCCGCGCAGCGGAAGGCCACCTGGCGGCGCAGGGCGGGCAGGCCCGGGATGGGGGCGTACAGCAGATCGCGGCCCGCCGAGCCACGCAGCACCCCGGCCATGATCCGGGCCAGTTGCGGCCCGGGCAGCACCTCCGGGGAGGGGCAGACCACGCCCAGAGGGAGCAGCGTGGGGTCGCCCAGGGCGGAGAGCGCCGCGGCGATGAGCCCGGAGCGGTTCACCGCGATGGGCGGGGCCGGCCGGGCCGGCGCGGGCCGGGGCTCGGGCAGGCCGCCCACCCCGCGGCGCACGAAATAGCCGGAGCGGGGCCGGGCCTCGATGAGCCCCTTGCGCTCCAATTCCAAGTAAGCCCGGCTGGCCGTGGCGATGGACACGGACAGGCCGCGGCTCACCGCGCGCAGCGAGGGCAGCCGCGCCCCGGGCGGAAACTCCCCGGACCCGATGCGGGACAGGATGTGCTGCTCGGCAGCGTGGAAGCGCAGGGCCTCGGCCTCGGACAGCAGGGGATGCTCGTTCATCTGTACTGGTCCATTTTCATGCGATCTGTGTCTGTACACATGACAGATTTTCTGGTCCCCTGCAACCGGTAGCGGGGGTCCGGCAGTTCCGCCGGGCCCGGACGCCGGGGGGCGGCCATGGCGACGCGGATGGCGATGACGGTGGTGCTGGCAACGGTGTTCGGCCTGGGCATGCTGGCCGGGGCGGGCCTGGCCACGCCCTGGAAGCAGACCCACTATCAGGCCCAGAACCAGCGGGCGGCAACGCGCCCGGCCGATGCGGCCCGGGCCGAGGCGGTGTTCGCCGCGCACTGGCGGGCAGCGGCCGAGGGCCGCAGCCCGGCCCAGCCCCTGCCCCTGTGCCCGGCCTGCATCCAGGCCGTGGCCGGCCAGGGCCGGGACGAGTCCGCGGCAAGGGCGCAGTGCGCCGCGGCCTGCGGAATAGACGAGTAAGGAGTATTTTCATGGAAGAGGTCCTGGAGCAGCCGGCCGGCAGCCTGGCCGCCACCGCTCGCGAGGCGGTGCGCCTGGCCCTGCCCATCGTGCTGGGGTTCGTGCCGGTGGGCTTTGCCTACGGGGTGCTGGCGGTGAAGAGCGGGCTCACGGTGCTCTCCACCGTGCTCATGTCCGTGCTGGTGTTCGCGGGCTCGGCCCAGCTCATCGCGGTGGGGCTCCTGGCGGCCGGGGCCTCGCCCCTGTCCGTGGTGCTCACCGCCTTCGTGGTCAACCTGCGCCACCTGCTCATGAGCGCGGCCATGGCCCCCTGGCTGGCGGCCTGGCCGCGCCGGCTGCTGGCCTTCTTCTGCTTCCAGATGACCGACGAGACCTTTGCCCTGCACCTGTCCCGGTTCTCCCGCGGGGACACGGACCGGGCCGTGACCCTCGGCGTGAACATCACCGCCCAGGCCGCCTGGGTGGGCGGCTCGGTGCTGGGCGCGCTCTCCGGCTCGCTCATCGGCGACGTGCGGCCCCTGGGCCTGGACTTCGCCCTGCCCGCCATGTTCATCGCGCTCCTGTGCGGCCAGCTCACCAGCCGGCCCCGGCTGCTGGCCGGGCTGGCCGCGGCGGGCCTGGCCCTGGCCCTGCCCAGCCTGGGCCTGGGCCAGTGGAGCGTGCTGGCCGCCACCGCCCTGGCCGCCACCCTGGGCATGCTGGCCGAGACCCTGCCGGGCAAGCCCGCCGCGCGCGGCACGGAGTAAGGATATGGACCAGAAGCTCGTGTTCCTGGTGATCCTGGGCATGGCCGCGGTGACCTACGGCCCGCGCCTGGCCCCGGCCTGGCTGCTCTCCCGGCGGGAGCTGAACCCCATCTTCGCCCGCTGGCTCTCCTACGTGCCCGCGGCGGTGCTCGGCGCGCTCACCGCCACCTCGGTCCTGGCTCCGGCTGGCAGCCTGGACCTGTCCAGCCACAACCTCTTCCTCTGGGCCGCGGTGCCCTGCTTCATCCTGGCCGTGCGCACCCGGGGATTCTTCAGCGTGGTGGCCCTGGGCCTGGCCATCGTGGCCGGGGCTCGGTTCATGCTGGGCTAGGCAACACAGCATATTCATTGAAAAATACTTACGTATTTTTCGGAGCGGCCGGGGCGCGCATCTTTCCGGGGTAGCCCGGGCCGCGGATTTCGCCTATATGTCCCGCCCATGTGCGGGCGGTTCGGGTTCGACATACCCCGGCAGGTGCTCAGCGAGCACTTCGCCCTGGACGCGGCGTACGACATCGCGCCGCGCTACAACATCGCGCCCACCCAGGAGTCACCGGTGGTGCTGCTGCACCCCGAATCCGGGGCGCGGGTGCTGCGCTCCCTGCGCTGGGGCTTGGTGCCGTCCTGGGCCAGGGACGCCAAGGGCGGGGCGCGGCTCAGCAACGCCCGGTCCGAGTCCGCCGCGGACAGGCCGGCCTTCCGCGCGGCGTTCAAGCGCCGGCGCTGCCTGGTGCCCGCGGCCGGGTTCTACGAGTGGAAGCGGCTCCCCGCGGGCAAGCAGCCCTGGTGGATCCGCCTGGCCGGGGGCGGCCCCCTGGCCTTTGCCGGGCTGTGGGAGCACTGGCTGAACCCGGCCTCGCCCTCCGCGGACTCGACGCTCTATTCCTTTACTATCCTGACCACCGCGGCCAACCCGCTGGTGGCCGGCCTGCACGACCGCATGCCGGTGATCCTGCCCGCCCGGGACTACGCGGCCTGGCTGGAGCCGGACGCGGCCCGGCCGGACCTGGAGGCGCTGCTCGCGCCCTATCCGGGTGAACTGATGGAGGCCTGGCCGGTGTCGCGCCGGGTCAACAGCCCCCGCAACGACGACCCGTCCCTGCTGGACCGGATGGAGGAGGCATGAGCCTCACTCTCGACCTGGCCCGCTGCCCCGGGCTCAAGGAATGGACCCGCATCCGGGGCTTCTTCTCGGTGGAGGAGGCCCTGGCCATGCAGGCGCTGGTGTCCCGCCTGCCCCAGGGCGCGCGGGTGGCGGAGCTGGGGACCTTCCAGGGCCGCAGCGCGGTGGCCATCGCCTGCGCCCTGCCCCCGGGCGGGGTGCTCTTCTGCGTGGACACCTTCCAGGGCGCGCTCCTGGACCCGGGCCAGCCCCGGCCGCCCCAGGAGGAGATCACCCGCGCCAACCTGGACGCCCTGGCCGCCAACCTGGACGCCTTCGGGGTGCGGGACCGGGTGACCGTGCTGGTGGGCGAGACCCGGGAGGCGGCCAAGCGGTTCCCGCCCGCATCCCTGGACCTGGTGTTCGTGGACGCCGGGCACGAGTACGAGATGGTGCGGGCCGACCTGGCCGGCTGGTACCCGCTCCTGCGCCCCGGGGGCTGGCTGGTCTGCGACGACTACACCCCGGAGTGGCCCGGGGTGGTGCGGGCCGTGGACGAGAGCCGCCTGCCCGGCGGCCTGATCGCGCCCAGCCTGTGGGCGCATTGCAAGCCGGCCTAGAGGTACTGGTCCCGGATCTGCCGGAAGAGCGTGAGGAGCATGGGCTCCGGGGCCTCGCGGCCGTCGAGGGTGAGGCCGCGCAGTTCCACCACCCGGTTGTTGCTGGGGGTGGTGGTCTCGGCCGCGGTGAGGCGCAACTCCTGGCGGCGGCCCGCGGCCTTGTCGGCCACGGTGACGGTGAGCACGTAGCCCTCGCCGTCCTGCTCCCAGCCCATGTCCACGTCGCGGTCGGCGTCGGCGTTGCGCTGCACCAGGCCGGTGAAGCCCTCCAGGCTCAGGGTGGCCCCGGCCTTGTTGCTCACCCCCAGGAACTCGCCCCGGGAGCGGATAACCAGGGGCAGGCGCAGAAACTCCCGGCCCGGCCGGCTGCGCAGGGGATTGGCCCGGCGGATGAGCTCGGCCAGCCGCGCCTCCAGGCGTTCCCGGTCGGCGCGCAAGGAGGCGGCCTCGGCCTCCAGGGTGGCGATGCGGCGCTCGGCCGCCCGCTCCGCCGCGTCCCTCTCACGACGCAAGGCGTCCCGGTCCCGCCGCAGGCTGGCCACCTCGGCCCGGTACAGGGCCTGATCCGCCAGGAGCCCGTCCAGCTTGGCCAGGAGCCCGGCCATGGGACCGGACATGGGGCCGCTCAGGCCGGGGTCCGGCGCAACGCCGCGGGCCGGGGCCCGCGCCGCCAGTTCCCGCTCTACCGCCTCCGCGCTCAGGTTCATCTCGAACATCTCCCGGATCCTCCCGAACACCGCCAGGGCTTCCTGGGGATAGCGCCGGTTGCGCCCCCGGCCCTCGGGCCGGGGCAGGCAGGACTCGAAGCGGTCCCGGTAATAGACCACCGTGGACGGCGGGATGCCGAGCATCCGGCCGATCTCGCGCAGGCTGTAGTGGGGGGTCTTCATGCCGGTTGCTCAGTTGTTCGTCACCGCGCGCGACCTTTATATCCTGAGGGATGCCGGGAGTCGAGAGTTTTTCTAGAGTCTCCCCGGAAGCCCGGGGAGCCGCCCCCCGGCCGCGCGCCGTCTTGCCCTGCCGGGCCTGCCGGTGTAGGGTAGGAGGGCGACAAACCAGGAAAACCCCAACACCGGACCGCCATGCCCGCCTCCGGCCTCCGCCTGCGCATCACCCTGCCCTCGGCCCTCGCCGCGCTGATCGCCCTGGCCTGCCTGGCCGTGTTGGGCGTGAACTACGCCAACTCCGCCGCCTCCCTGCGCGAACTGGCCTTCCGGCTCATGACCCAGGCCGGGGAGCAGGCCTTTGACAAGACCCTGGCCCACCTGGGCTCGGCCGAGAGCCTGCTGCGCCTCAACGCCGCCGCGGCCAAGGCCCCGCTCTTCTCCATCGACTACGCCCATGCCCTGGCCCAGCGCGACCGCATCCGCCAGCTGAACAGCCTGCTCTCCCAGTACCTGGAGGAGATGCAGGTCAACCCGCTCCTGGCCAGCGCCTTCCTGGGCGACGAGAGCGGCAACTTCTTCATGGCCAAGCGCATGCCCGACGGCACGGTCTCCTCCCAGTACCTGGTGCGTAAGTCCACCTCCCCGGCCTGCGCCATGAACGAAACCCGGGCCCGGGAACTGGTGGAGGCCGGCCAGGCCGAGTGGGCCGCCCGCATGCTGGCCCCCTGCATCGAGACCGTGTGGCTGCACCGCGACGCCGCGGGCTCGGTGCAGCGCCGGGTCAAGGACCCCCTGGCCCCCCTGGACCCCCGCGCCCGGCCCTGGTACCTGGCGGCCAAGGCCGCGGGCGCGCTGGCCTGGACCGAGGTCTACCCCCTGAACGCCGAGGGCGACCCGGGCATCGCCGCGGCCGTGCCGGTCTACAGCGGCGACCGCCTGCTCGGGGCCATCGGCCTGGACATCGCGCTCAAGGACCTCTCCCTGTTCCTGCGCGGCCTGCACGTGGGCAAGCACGGACGCGCCTTCATCGCCACCACCCGGGGCGAGCTGGTGGCCTACCCCGACCTGGACCAGCTCATGGCCGGCCAGGGCGAGGCCGCCCGGCCCAACACCCTGGCCCAGGTGTCCGACCCGGCGGTGTCCGCGGCCTGGGCCGCCCTGCGCGCCGAGTTCAAGGCCAGGGAGGCCGAGCCGGTTCGCCTCATCGAGCGCACCACCCTGTCCTTC
>JAEXTU010000133.1 GCA_023453335.1 Pseudomonadota bacterium
GCATCCCGGCAGGGTCCTCTTTCGTAGGGGCGATTCACGAATCGCCCTGTCTTTGCTTTGGCCTGCTGCCCGCGCAGCCGCAGGCCGGACGCCTAGCGCTTGAGCCCGATGGAGAACGCCGCGGCCACGGGCTCGCCCAGGGACCAGTAGCGCCGGTCCTCGGGCATGAAGGACAGGGGCTGGACCAGCGCCGGGTCGGGCTTGCCGTCCGGGCCCAGGCAGTCGGGCCGCACCTTCACGTCCTTGACCTCGCCCACGAACATGGTGTGCAGCCCCAGGTCGTAGGTGTGGATGAGCTCGCACTCCAGCACCATGGGGAACTCCTCGGCATACGGCGCATTGACCAGGCTGGAGCGCACCGGGGTCAACCCCAAATCTGCGAACTTGTCCCGGTCCCGCCCCGAGGTCAAACCGCAGCAATCCGCGATAAGCACCTGGTCCCGCGAAGGGATTGACAAGGTATAGGCTTTCGAGTGAAGCAAGTTCCCATACGTATAGGTCGCCTGGCGCAAGGACACGGTCACGCAAGGCGGCTTGGAGCAACAAATCCCGCCCCACGCCGCGGTCATGAGGTTGGGCTTGTCGTTCGCGTCATAGGAGCCGACCAGAAGCACCGGAGTCGGGAAGAGCAGGGTTTTGGGGCCGAGGGAGTGCATAGAAATCTCGTTAATTATTATAGCAGGTTAATCAAATGGTTAAGAAACATGACTTGGTCGATTGGGTTGCGGAAGCCTTGAAGTCGTTGGGTGGTTCTGGAACGATTGTTGGAGTTTGTAAATACATTTGGAAGAAGTATGAAGGCAAGCTCAAAGAATCAGGAGATATATTCTATACTTGGCAATATGATGTGCGTTGGGCAGCCCAGTCCCTCAGAGATAAAGGAGTATGCAAGCCTGCGAGTGCATGTGGTCGAGGAATTTGGGAATTAAAGTGAGCTATTTTGGTTAGCACCTAGTAAAAAAGAGGCCCCGCTTTCCAGCGGGGCCTCTTCATTTCTTCTCTCAGCCCAGTGGGCTACTTCTTGTCTTTCTTGGCCTGGGCCAGGAGGTCGGCCAGGCTGGTGACCGCGGCCTCGCCGGAGGCGGTCTGCTTGGGGGCGTGCTGCTTCCAGTCCTTGCGCTCGCGGGCTTCTTGGATCTCGCGGGCGTCGGCGGGAGTCAGGGAGATGCGGCGCTCGGTGGGGCTCACGTTCTCGACCACCAGGGTCAGGGTGTCCCCGGCCTGGACCTTGTCGAACTCGCCCGGCTTCTCGGACTTCTTGATGTTGGACTTGGGCAGGAGGCCGGTGATGCCGGGCTCCAGGGTCACGAACAGGCCGAAGCTCTCGCGCTTCTCCATGGTGCCGGTGACCGGCTGGCCGGGCTTGTACTTCTCGGCCACCTCGGCCCAGGGGTCGCCCTGGGCGTCGCGCATGGACAGGCCCACGCGGCGGCGGGTCGGGTCGAACTCCTTGACCACCGCGCTCACTTCCTCGCCCACGGAAACCACGTCCCCGGGCTTCACCACGCGCTTGAGGTAGCTCATCTCGCTCACGTGGACCAGGCCCTCGATGCCGGGCATGATCTCCACGAACGCGCCGAAGTCGGCCAGGCGCACCACCTTGCCGGTCACGGTCTGGCCTTCCTTGACGGTGCCGGCCGCGGTGGCCCAGGGGTCGGGCATGGCCTGCTTGGCGGACAGGGACACCTTGAGGCGGCCCTTCTTGTCGCGGCCCAGCTCGGTGACCTTGACCTTGATCTTGTCGCCCACGGCCACGGCCGCGGCGGGGTCGTCGATGCGGGTCCAGGACAGCTCGGACACGTGGATGAGGCCGTCCAGGCCCGGGGCCACCTCGGCGAAGGCGCCGAACTGGGCCAGGCGGGAGATGGTCACCTCCAGCTCGGTGCCGGGCTGGATGCTGGCCTCGAACTGCTTCTGGGCCTCGTCGCGCTCGGCTTCCAGGAGTGCGCGGCGGGAAACCACCACGTTGCGGCCGCGCTCCTCGAACTTGATGACCGCGAAGGCGTAATGCTTGTTGGTGTGCTCGGCCGGGTCGGTGCCGGGGCGCAGGTCCATCTGGCTGGCCGGGCAGAAGGCGCGGCGGCCGAAGAGCATGACGTTGAACCCGCCCTTGCAGGGGCCGGCCACCCGGCCCTCCACCGGCAGCTTGGTCTCGAAGGCCTGGCGCAGCATGTCCACGCCGCCCGCGCCGGACAGGGACTTGGACAGCTTGATGCCGCCCGTGCCCACGTTGACCACGTAGAGGTCCAGCTCTTCGCCTTCCTTGACCGTGACGTTGCCGTCGTTGTCGGTCAGCTCCACGCGGTCGACCACGCCGTCGCGCTTGTCGCCCACGTCCATGAACACGGTGTTGGCGTCCATGCTGATGACGCGGCCCTTGACCTTGTCCCCGGGCTTGAGCGCGCCCTGGGATTCCTGCTGCGAGGCCTCGAACAGGGCGGCGAAGCTTTCTTCGCCCTGGCCGGTGGCGGGGGTTTCGTCGGACATCCTCTTCTCCTGAAAGGCCGAAATGGCCGCGAACGACGCGGCGAGCGCCCTCTTGGTACAGATTGCGCGGAAAGTAAAGCCCCCCCGTAGGCCCGCGCGGGGCGCGATTCCAGGGCTACTCGTCGAAACCGGGCGGAGCGCCCTCGAAGCGTTGCGGGGCCTCGGGAGCGCGTTCGCTGGCCCGCACGATGTCCAGGCCGGAGGCGCGGCCGATGCGCGCGAAGCTCCCCGCGGCCAGGCGCTGTGCGCCCAGGGGCGTGACGTAGATGGCCGCCTCGGCCTTGACCGGGCACTTGTTCTCGCAGAACCCGCAGCCCGCGCAGCGCCTGGCGTCCACCACCGGCACCCCGGCCTTTTTCCCGGGCCGCTTCTCCAGGCGGATGGCGTCGTAGGGGCAGGCCTCGTCGCACACCAGGCAGGGCAGGTCCTGCTCCCAGGCCAGGCACTTGTTCTGGCGCACCACCGCGGTGCCCAGCTTGGCCCAGGGCTTCTCCTGCCTGTCGAGCGGCCGCAGCGCCCCGCTGGGGCACACCGACCCGCAGGCCCAGCACAGGGCTTCGCAGGCCCCGCGCCGGGGCACGGCCAGGGGCGAGAGCAGGGCCGCCAGGCCCAGGCCCGCGCCCGCGGGCTGCAGCATGTTGGAGGGGCAGGCCTTCATGCACAGGCCGCAGCGCAGGCACACCGCCAGGAAGTCGGCCTCGGGCAGGGCCCCGGGCGGCCGCAGCAGGGCCTCGGGCATGGGCTCGCCGAACGCGGCCCGGCCCCGGTACTCGTACAGCCCCACCCGGGCCGCGGCCACCGCGGACAGGCCCGCCACCACCGCGCCCACCGCCTCTCGCCGGCCCAGGTCCACGGCCGGGATTGGCCGGGGCTCATCCGTGGAGTTGGGCTTGCCCGCGAAGGCCACCGCCCTTTCCGGGCACACGGCCACGCAGGTGCGGCAGCCGATGCACTCCCGCTCCCGGGTGGCCCGGGGCTCGTCATCCGGGATGGCCCCCATGGGGCAGCGCCGCACGCAGGTCCCGCAGGCGGTGCAGGCCGCGGACACCCGCCGCCGGTGCAGGGAGCGGCCCGGCCAGGCGGCCAGGGCCAGGAGCGCGCCGGTGGGGCAGAGGTAGCGGCACCAGAAGCGGGGGGCCCGGCGCAGGAGCGCGAACATCCCGGCGAAGAACAGGAGGTGGAACAGGGTGAGGGCGAAGCGCGGCCCGGCCAGAGGCAGGCCGAACAGGGCCACGGCCGCGGGATCGGCCAGCTCGCGCAGGCCCGGGAACAGGACCAGGCCGTACAGCCGGGGGGCCAGGGACAAGGGCGCGCCCCAGAAAGCCAGGTTCAGGCCCCACAGCGCGGCCCCGAGGATGGCCAGCAGGAACAGGTACTTGCCCTTGCGCCAGTTCTCGGCCGGGGGGGCGGGTCGCTTGCCCCGCGGCCGCACGGCCCAGTGCGCCACGTCCAGGGTGGCGCCCAGGGGGCAGACATGGGAGCAGAACACCCGGCCCAGCAGCACCGTGGCGGCCAGCACGCCCAGGGCGGGCAGCCCGGCCCGGAGCAGCGCCTTGCCCGCCAGGCCGGCGGCCAGGAACAGGCCGGGGTCCAGGCGCACGAAGATGTCCACGGGCAGGCCCGGCACCAAGGGGCGCAGCGGCCAGGCCGTGGCCGCCAGCAGGGCCAGGAACAGGGCCAGGCTCAGGGCCTGGCACAGGCGGCGGAGTTTCATCTTCCTGGGCCCGGGCTATACCGCGACCTTGGCGACCCGCAGGTTCTCCACGTCCATCCTGCCGAAGCCCCTTTCATGGGCGATGCGGATGTGCTTGACCTGGCGGGGCTCCACCTGCTGGTCGTACCAGCGGAACATGGACACGGCCATGGCGTCGGCCGCCACCATGTCCCGGGAGGCGATGACCGTGCGCGGCCGCTCCACCTTGCCCGGCCCGCCCGGGCCGTTGCTGGTCAGCACCCGGGTGGCGTCGATGAGGGCCAGGTGGGCCTTGACCCGGGTGCACAGGTCCACGATGGCGGTGTGCAGGTCGTAGCGCGAGTGCATGACCCCCCGGTCGTAGATGAGCCCCATCATGCCCTTCATGGACATGGACACCCCGGCGCTGCCGTGGTGCTTGGCCACCGGCGCGGCGATGAGCACGTCCGCGTCCAGCACCTCGGCCATCACGTCGGTGACCTTCATGGACACGCCCTGGGGCAGGGGGGTTTCCCGGAACAGGCCGCCGGCCTTCACGCCCTTGACCTCCACCCCGGGGACCACGCTGCAGGCCGCCTGGATGCCGCTCTGCTCCAGGCACAGCTCCACGGAGCTGAGCGGATTGTCCACGATGGAGACCTTGGAGGCGCCGGCCTCCTTGCACAGGGCCACCAGGGCCGACATGACCTCGGGATGGGTGGTGGTGGCGCTGTCCACGCCCTGGGCAAAGCTCATGTTGGGCTTGATGACCACCCGGTTGCCCGGCTTCACGAAGGCCTTCATGCCGCCGAGCAACTCCACCGCGGCCCGGGTGGCCGGCCCGGGGTTGCCGGTGGCCACCGCCAGGTCCGGGCCGGCGTCGGCCAGGGCCGCGGCCGGGCTGAGCAGCCCGCTGGCTCCGGCCGCCAGCCAGGCCGCCCCGGCGGCCTGCCACTTCAGGAACTCCCGCCGCGTCACGCGACCGCTGCCGTGCTGCGCCATGGCTTGTCCTCCCTTTTGGGGCTCTTAGCCCGGAGGACTAGCAGGTTTCATGGCGCGGGGGAATGGGGGGGTATGGGG
>JAEXTU010000323.1 GCA_023453335.1 Pseudomonadota bacterium
GGCTGGGCCCTCTTCCGTAGGGGCGATTCACGAATCGCCCTGCTTCCGTCTTCGTTCCGCCTTTCGCCCTACGCGTTCATCTGCTTGATGAGCCCGCCCAGGTCCTGGGCCAGGCGGGCCAACTCCACCACGGCCTGGGCGGACTGGCCCATGGTCTCCGCGGTCTCGGTGGAGATGCGGTTGATCTCCTCGGTGGAGCGGTTGATCTGCTCGCTGGAGGCGGACTGCTGCTCCGAGGCCGCGGCGATGGCCCGCACCTGGTCCGCGGTCTCCTCGGCCAGGGAAACGATCTCGTTCAGGGCCTGGCCCGAGGCCTGGGCGGTGGCGGCGCTGTCGGCCACCGACGAGGCGGCCTTCTGAGTCTCGTCGATGCTCTTGCGCGCCCCGTCCTGGATGGCGGTGATGGCGTCCCCCACCTCCTTGGTGGCGGTCATGGTCTTCTCCGCGAGCTTGCGGACCTCGTCGGCCACCACCGCGAAGCCGCGGCCGGCATCGCCGGCCCGGGCGGCCTCGATGGCGGCGTTGAGCGCCAGCAGGTTGGTCTGGTCCGCGATGTCGGAGATGACGTTCAGGATGCGGCTGATGCCCTCGGCCTGGGCCCCCAGGCCGGACATGTTGGCTGACAGGGCGTCCATCTTCTGCTTGATGTCCAAAACCGCGGCCACCAGGGCTTCGACGTTCATGGCGCCCTGGCGGGCCTTGGCCTGAGTGGCGTCGGCGGCCTTGGCCGCGCCCGAGGCGCTCTTGGCCACCTCCATGACCGTGGAGTTCATCTGCTCCATGGCCGTGGCGGTTTCGGCCGCGCGCTCCCGCTGGATGTCCGAGCCGCGGCTGGACTCCTCCACCTGGGCCGAGAGCTCCTCGGCCGCGGAGGACAGGTTGTTGGCGATGCCCTGGGCCTGGTCGGCCAGGTCGCGCATCTTCTTCTGGGCGCGGGTGATGGCGGTCTGGTCGCTGATCACCTCCATGGCCCCAACCACGGCGCCCTTCCGGTCCTTGATGGGCACCGCGGTGTAGGTGATCTCCAGGTCGTTGCCCCCGGGGTGGGCCGAGGTGGCGGACTCGGCCGTGGCGTTGGCGGCCATGGCCCGGTTGCAGGCGCAACCCGGGGTCTGGCAGTCCCCGCTCTTGAAATGCTCCCAGCACTTGGCCCCCTGGAGCGTGGCCGGATCGCAGTTGCAGACCTTGGCCCCGGCCTGGTTCACGAACTGGATGGCGTATTGCGTGTCCAGGGTCATGATGGGGGTGGGCACCAGGTCCAGGTAGTGGACCAGGGAATCGGCCATGCGGTTGGCGTCGCCGATGAGGTCGCCGAAAGCCCCCTTGAACGTGCTGGCATCGCCTCGGGCGCGCAGGCGGCCCACCGCGATCTGCTCGGTGGCGGTGGCGAACTCCCCGAGCATCTTGCGCAGGGCCTCGGTGATGCGGCGCAAAGCCCAGCACACCTCGCCCACCTCGTCGCGCTGGCGGATGGGCAGGTCCTTGTCCACCACCCCGGCGGCCAGATCCAGGGCGTAGGCCGTGGCCCGCTTGAGGGGCCGGGTGATGCTCAGGATCATGACCCCGGCCACCAGCACGGCCAGGAGCACCCCGCCCCCGGACGCCAGCAGGGATTCGGTGACGGCGGCCTTGCGTCTGGCGTCGAACTCCGCATCGACCTTGAGGCTGTCCTCCGCGATGCCCTTGGCCATCTTCTCCAGGAGTTGCAGGGCGGTCCCGCGCAGGGCGTCGATGTGGCCGTCCATGCCCTGGATCTCGGACATGTCCTGGCCTCCGGACTCCAGGTAGGGCAGGAGCTTGGCGCCTATGAGGTCCAGGTAGGCGGAGTAGGCCGCAGCAAAGGCCTCGGCCTCCTGGCGCGCCTCGCCCGAGGCGGCCATCTCCTTGACCCGGGCCATGTCCTTGCCGGCCTGGGCCTTGAACTCGTTGAAATCCGTGCGGCTTTCCTTGAGATTGCGGTTGATGACCGCATCCGCGGCGATGGTGTAGAGGGACTGCACCCGGCTGTCGATCTTGAGGATCTCCCCGACGTCCTTGAACCGCCCGGCCCCCTGGTCCTGGAGATCGCCCATGGCGTTCATGACGCTGATCTGCCGGAAGGCCACGGCCATGAAAACGGCCACGACCGCCAGAAAGGCCAGGGCGAGTTTGATGCCGAGCTTGGTGTCCCTGATGAGCTGCATGGGGCCTCCTTCGGGCCGAGCGCCTGCCGAACGTGCGGCGTCTCTGCCGCGGGCGCAACGGCCCGTGGATGGACGGATCGTCACGTTCTATACGGGCAAACGCCATGAAATCGCAACCTGGGGATTTCCCGGCCAGTTCCCGAGGCCGCGCTCTATCCCATCGGCGACCCTGGTGAAATCTTCAGGCCAGGCGGAAGGAGGCGACACGCAAAAAGGGGCCCCTCCCGGCCGGGAGGAGCCCCTGTGCTCGCGCGGATGCGTGCGGGCTAGGCCCGGGAGGCCGCGGCGTTCTCCGCCGCCTCCTCGCGCTTGCCCTTCCACATGTTGCCCAGGATGATGGCCGCGCCGACCAGGAGGGCGAAGCACATGGAGTAGAAGCTCACCTGGGTGAGCCAGTAGAGGGTGGTTTCGGACATGCTGGCCAGGCCGAGCTGCACCAGGTACTTGGGCACGGCCAGGCCGCGGGAAACGGCCACGATGAGCATGATGGTGGCCATGACGAACTTGATGGTGTGCTCGCGCACGTAGGTGGTGCCGATGGCGCCCAGCTGCACCCCGAACAGGGAGCCGGCCAGGATGATGAGCACCAGGCGGATGTCGATCATGCCGTGCAGAGCCCAGTTCACGGACCCGAAGAAGCCCATGACGAAGGCGATGACCAGCTCGGTGGCCGAGGCCACCAGACCGGAGGCGCCGATGACGTAGATCATGCCGGGCACCCCGATGAACCCGCCCACGGCGATGGTGGCGGCCAGCATGCCGGTGGCGAAGCCCACCGGAATGGTGAACCACAGGGAGATGCGGATGCCCGAGGCCTTGAAGGTGATCATGGGCCACAGTTCGATCTTCTGCAGGCGCAGGGCCAGGGGGGCCACCTGCTCCTCGCCGCCGAGCTTGGCGCTGGCCAGGGCGTCCTTGAGCACGTAGCCGCCCACGGTGACCAGCACGGCCACGAAGGAGAGGCTCACGTACAGGTCGGAGCCGGCCTGGCCCCAGGCGTGCAGGACGAAGTGCTGGATCTGGATGCCCACCTGCACGCCCACGCCGGCGGAGGCGGCCATGACCAGGCCGCGCTTGAGGTCCACCTGGCCGTACTTGAAGCGCTTGATGGCGCCGACCAGGGCCTTGGGGAACTTGTGGCACATGTTGCTGGCCACGGCCACCGCCCCGGGCACGCCCAGGCTCATCATGCCCGGGGTGAGGACGAAGGCCCCGCCGGAGCCGATGAAGCCGCTGACCAGGCCGCCGATGAAGCCCACCAGGAAGAGGAAGGCGATGGCGCTGGGCGTGAGGGTGATGAACTTGCTGGGGTCGAGAAGCAGGGTTTCCATATGCGTGTCCTCGGTGCTTCCTGGTTAGGCGTTGACTTCGGCGCGACCCTGGGGCCGCTGCGTCTGCTGGGTGGCCCGCACGGCCTTGCGCTTCTGCTTGCCCTCGATGCCCAGGCAGGCCCAGAAATTGTTGGTGAAATTGCCGTGCAGGTAGGACACCACGAACACCGTGGCGATGGGCGCGGCCGCCCACAGGGAACCC
>JAEXTU010000451.1 GCA_023453335.1 Pseudomonadota bacterium
AACGGCCGGCCGCTGCCCGGCCTTTTTCTTTGGGCGGCTAGGCCCAGCGCTCCCGCACCGCCTGGTGCAGCCCCGGATGCCGGTCGTACTGGTGCACGATGTGGGCCGGGACCCCGGCGTCGTTGAGGATATTGCCTTGGCTGTCCTGGGGGGGCGGGTCCTGGCGCCAGCCGAGCGTCAAAATGGGGCCGGCGCTGTCGTAGGCCGTGGCGCTGGGGATGGCCCCGGCGTGCAGGAGCTGGTTGTGCACGCCCTGGTCGTAGCCGGCCATGTGCGGCCCCGGGGTGAAGGGCAGGAGCAGGGCGATCATTTTGACGATGTACTCGAGCATTGCCGCCTGGCTCCCCACCGTGCTGCCGGAGCAGGACACCGGCTTCTTGGCCAGGGTGGCCAGCACTCCCTCGCCCAGATGCCCCCGCACCCAGCGGCTGGTGTAGGGGCAGTCCCCCACGGTGCGGCCACCGTGCTCCAGGGCCACGCTCAGCCCCTCGCGCCAGGGAAAGGAGAAGGGATCGGCCTGGAACACCACGTCGCGCACGTCGGTGAGCAGGATGCGGCGGAAGGCCTGCTTCTGCTGGCGCAGGACCTCCAGGTAGAGGAAGTAGCGCAGGGCGTTCACCGGCAAATGGGCCAGGGGCTTGGGCGGGGCGAAGCGCAGGGGCGTGATGCCGAAGCCGGCGAGCTTCTCGGCCTCCCGGGTGGTGGCCGAGACCAGGAGCACGCAGCGGCCGGCGAAGCCCGAGGCGGCCAGGGACGCGGCGAAGGGCCGCAGGTCCCCGAAATGGTAGCCCGCGGCCAGGCCCAGGATGAGGCAGTCTCGGCTGTCGGCGCGCATGGGATGCTCCTACCCCGTCCCGGAGCCCGGAGGCAAGCCGGGCCGCCGCTCCCCGGTTCCGGCTCGACCCGCCCCCGGGAGGATTTTCAGCCCCGGGCTTTTCTGCTAGACCTCCGGCCGGCGGCGGGTGCTCCGCTGACCAAGGAGGCGGCATGTCCGTGGATCTTCAGGTGGAGCGCGGCGGGGTGCTGCGCGGTTCGGTGTGGATGCTCTTCATCCTGGCCCTGCTCTTCTGGCTGCCGGTGTTCGGCCCGCTCCTGGCCGGGGCGGTGGGCGGCAAGAAGGCCGGGGGCGTGGGCACGGCCATCGCCGCGGTGTTTTTGCCCTGCGTGCTGGTGGCCGCCTTCCTGTTCCTGTGGTCCACCGCGGTCACCGCCTTGCCCCTGTTCGGGTTCATGGTGGGCATGGGCAGCTTCCTGCTCCTCATCGCCAACATCGGCCCCCTGCTGGTCGGGGCCATCGTGGGCGGCCTCATCGCCGGCCGCTAAACCGTCTTCCCCATCCCCCAAGGAGATACCCATGCGCACCACCGTGACCTACGGACAGCCCCTGGAGACCGAGATCGGCTATTCCCGCGCCTGCCGGGTGGACAACATCGTGGCGGTGACCGGCACCGCGCCCATCGCCCCGGACGGGTCGGTGGCCGCGCCCGGCGACCTCTACGGCCAGACCAGGCGCGCCCTGGAGATCATCGGCGACGTGCTGGCCAAGGCCGGGGCCAGCCTGGACCAGGTCATCCGCACCCGCATCTTCTTGACGGATATGACCCGCTGGAAAGAGGCGGCCAAGGCCCACGGCGAGGTCTTCGGCCAGATCAAGCCGGCCACCAGCTTCCTGGGAACCTCGGCCCTGATCAACCCCGGCTGGCTGGTGGAGATCGAGGCCGACGCGGTCATTCCGGAGAAATAGCGCGCCGCCGGCGCCCGCCGCTGGGGAGTTGGGCTCCCGGCCGTTTCCTTCCGCCCCCGGACGTGGTACTTCTGCGGACCATGCGCGCGCCCCTCGCCGCCCTTTGCCAGCCGGCCGCACTCCTGCTGGCCCTGGCCTGGCTCCTGTTGCCCGGGGCCGCCCCGGCCTCGGAGAACGCCACCGCCCTGGCCCAGGACAGCCCCGCGGCCAACGCCACGGCTGCTGCCCCGGCCTATGTCCCGGTGGTGGAGGGGGCGCCCGATTCCGCCCTGGCCCAGGCCCTGGCCGATGTGGCCGAAACCTTCCGGCTGCGCGACCGGCCCCCGGGCTCCCGCCTGCTCCTGGAGCGCCGCGCCCGCGCCGACCTGCCGGCCATGGACAAGGCCCTGCGCGCCGCGGGCTATCTCAAGGCCGACCTGGACGTGGAGGTGCGCGCCAGCGAGAAGCCCTGGCGGGTGGTCTTCCGCATCACCCCCGGCCCGGCCTTCCTCCTGGGCCGGGTGGCCGTGGACCGCGCGCCCGACGCGCCCCCGGCCGGGGACCTGCCCCCGGCCACGGAACTGGGCCTGGTCCCGGGCGAACGCTTCACCGCCCGCAAGGTGCTGGACGCCGAGGAGACCCTGCTCCGCCTGCTCGGGGAGCGCGGCCACCCCTTCCCGGCCATGGCCGGCCGCCGGGTGGTGGCTGACCACGCCAGCAACACCGTGGAGGTGTCCCTCGCGGTAAACCCCGGACCCGTGGCGACCTTCGGCGACACCGAGCTGGCCGGGCTGCAGGATGCGGACGAGGCCCACGTGCGCTCGCTCCTGCCCTGGTCCCCGGGCCGGGGGTATGACCTGCGCCTGCTGGAGAAGGCCCGCACCGGCCTCTACGCCTCGGGCCTGTTCTCCTACGTGGAGGTCTTGCCGGCCAAGGCCCTGGATGCGGACGGCCGGCTGCCGGTGCGCATCAACGTCACCGAACGGCTGCCCCGCACCGTGCGCGCCGGCCTGGAATACACCACGGACTTCGGCCCGGGCGTCAAGCTGGGCTGGGACCACCGCAACGTCCTGGGCAACGGCGAGAAGCTTGGCCTGGCCGCCACCTACAACGAATACATCCAGAAACTCACCGGCGACCTCAAGAAGCCCCTGTTCCTGCGCGACGACCAGAACTTGGCCCTGCACGGCGAATCGGGCAAGGAACGCACCGACGCCTATGTCTCCGCCCTGGCCGACGCCTCGGCCTCGGTGGAGCGCCGCCTGAACCCGGAGCTGACCACCTCCCTGGGCGCGGGCTACCGGGTGTCCCACGTGGAGGACAAGAAGCTCAGCGACGAGCGGGACTTCGGGCATTTCTACGTGCCCATGGGCCTCCTGGGCGACTGGCGGGACGACGTGCTGGACCCGGGGCGCGGGGCCACCCTGTCGGTGCTGGGCGCGCCCTACTCCGACACCCTGGGCAACCTGGACAGCTTCTTCAAGTACCGGGCCACGGGCACCGGCTACCTGAGCCTGCTGGACGAAAAACGGGCGGTCTTCGCCCTGCGCGGCACCTGGGGCCAGATCTGGGGGCCGCAGCGCGACGACATCCCCGCGGACCTGCGCTTCTACTCCGGCGGCGGCGGCTCGGTGCGCGGCTACGCCTACCAGACCGCGGGCAGCCTCAAGGACGACCAGCCGGTGGGCGGCAAGTCCCTGGCCGAGGTCTCCGGCGAGATGCGCCTCAAGGTCACCGAGGACTTCGGCATCGTGCCCTTCCTGGACGGCGGCTCCACCTACGAGGGCTACGTGCCCAAGTTCGAGGAGCAGTTCTACTGGGGCGCGGGCCTGGGCCTGCGCTACTACACCACGGTCGGCCCCATCCGCCTGGACGTGGGCTTTCCCCTCAACCCCCGGCCCGAGGACGACCCCTTCCAGGTCTACGGC
>JAEXTU010000040.1 GCA_023453335.1 Pseudomonadota bacterium
GCCCGCCACTGCGCGAGCACCGCGGTGGACACCGGCCGCACCCCGGGCAGGGCCCCGGGCCGGGTGAGGGTCACCACGTCCACCCGATCGGGCGCCAGCCGGGGGATGAACTCCCGCAGCAGGGCCAGGTTCTCGGCCGAGTCGTTGTAACCCTCGGCCAGGAGCACCTCCAGGCAGATGCGGCCCGCGAACTCCGCGCGGAAGGCCAAAAGCCCCTCCATCAGGGCCTGTGGCCCGAGCCCGGCGTGGGCGCGGTTCAGGCGGGCCATCTCGCGGGGGACCAGGGTGTCCAGGGAGGGCAGCACTAGGTCCGCCCCGACCAGGTCGCGGCGGACCAGAGGGTCGGCCAGGTGGGCGGAATTGGTGAGCACCGCCACCGGCACGCCCGGGGCAATGCGCCGCACCCCGGCGATGATCTCGCCGATCTCGGAGTTCAGGCAGGGTTCGCCCTGACCGCCCAGGGTGATGACGTCGGGCCGCCCCGCAGGGCCGTTGCCGACGCCCTCCCACCAGCGGGAGAGCTCATCCAGGATGTCCCGGGCCGGGACGTAGGCGGCGCGCCGGGTGGTCAGCACCCGGGTGGGGCCGACCTCGCAGTACACGCAGTCGAAGGAGCAGATCGCGTCGCCCAGAATATCCAGCCCAAGGGACAGTCCGAGCCTGCCGGAACGCACTGGCCCGAACACGAATCGGAATGCCACGCTGCGCCCTTGGGAAAACCGTTACCCACCCCCCGCTCAACCGCGGGGAATGGCCAGAAATTTCCGGCCCGGGACCGGATGCGGCAGGGGGTTGACCGACCGCGTCCGGGAACGTAGTCCTTCCTCGCACGGAGGACCCATGCCCAAGCCTGGACAATTGGTACTGCTCGTCAGCCCGCGTGGCAAGAGATATCTGCGCGTCTTCGAGGAGGGCGGAAGCCTGCACACCGGGGATGGCATCCTGGACTATGCCCGGGTCGCCGAGGCCGGATTCGGCGGCCTGGCCCGCACCCACCTGGACAAGCCCTTCCGGGTGGTACGGCCCACACTCTACGACCTGGTCAAGGGCGTGAAGCGCCAGACCCAGATCATCTACCCCAAGGAGATCGGCTACATCCTGCTCAAGCTGGGCATCGGCCCGGGCCGGACCGTCATCGAGGCGGGCAGCGGCTCGGGCAGCCTGACCGTGGCCATGTCCTGGTTCGCGGGCGAGACCGGCCGCATCTACACCTACGAGCGCCGGCCCGAGTTCTACAAGCTCTGCCGGTCCAACCTCACCCGCTGCGGGGTGGGGGGCAACGTGGAGCAGTTCAACCACGACATCGCCGAGGGCTTTTTGCAGACCGGGGCCGACGCTCTGTTCCTGGACGTGCGCGAGCCCTGGCTCTACCTGGAGCAGGCCGCGGCCGCGGTGGCCCCGGGCGCGCCCCTGGGCTTTCTGGTGCCCACGGTGAACCAGGTCTCGGACCTGCTGGCCGGGCTGGAGCAGGGTCCCTTCACCGACATCGAGGTCCTGGAGATCTTCCTGCGCCGCTACAAGCCGGTGCCCGACCGCCTGCGGCCCGAGGACCGCATGGTGGCCCACACCGGGTTCCTCATCTTCTGCCGCGAGCAGAAGCCCCTGCCTGCCGAGGCCCCGGCCCCCGTCTCCGAGGAGGAAGAGGCCCTCGAGTGCGACCCCTGCGACCTGCCCGAGGAGGCCGGCCTGGAGGCGGCCGACGACGACCCCGGGCCGCACGACCAGGACTAGCCGCCGGCCGGCCAACGCCCCGCCATAATTTTTTCGCCGCGCCAGGCCCGCATTTTCCGGTTTGGCGTCTTTACCGTGGCCGGGGCTGCGCTTACAATTGCGCCATGTACGCCTCCCGCGACTCCACCATCGTGGCCATCGCCACCCCGCCCGGCCGTGGCGGGGTGGGCATCGTGCGCATTTCCGGCCCCCGCGCCGGGGAAATCGCCGCGGCCATGTTCCGCTCGCCGCGCCCGGACTTCGCGGGATTCAAGCCCTATTGCCTGCACCGCGGCCAGGTCCTGGACCTGGACGACGTGCCGGTGGACGACTGCCTGGCGGTGTGCATGCCCGGGCCGGGCTCCTTCACCGGCGAGGACGCGGCCGAGTTCCAGTGCCACGGCGCGCCCGCGGTGCTGCGCGCGGTGCTCCACTCCGTCGTGGCGCGCGGCGCGCGCCAGGCCGAGGCCGGGGAGTTCACCTTCCGCGCCTTCGTGAACGGCCGCCTGGACCTGACCCAGGCCGAGGCCGTGGCCGAACTCATCGCCGCGCCCACCCGTGCCGGCGCGGCCCTGGCCGCGGGCAAGCTCTCCGGCGCGCTGGGCGAGCGGCTGCGGGCCTTGCGCCAGCGCCTGGCCGATCTGCGGGCCGGGGTCTGCCTGGCCGTGGACTTCCCGGAGGAGGACGTGGAGTGCCTCTCCCCCCGGGATTTCACCGCCGGGGTACAGGCCGCGGCCGCCGAGGTGCGCTCCTTCCTGGAGGCGGCCGAGCGCGCCCGCTGCTGGCGCGAGGGTGCCCTGGTGGTCATGGCCGGCCGGGTCAACGCCGGCAAGTCCAGCCTCATGAACGCCCTGCTCGGCCGGGAGCGCGCCATCGTGTGTGAGCTGCCCGGCACCACCCGGGACTACCTGGAGGAGGGCCTGGACCTGGACGGCCTGCCCGTGCGCCTGGTGGACACCGCGGGCCTGCGCGAGTGCGACGACCTGGCGGAGATGGCCGGAGTGCCGCGCTGCCGGGACCTCATCGCGGATGCGGACCTAGTGCTGCTCATGGTGGACCGCTCCTGGCCCCTGGACCCCGAGGACCGGGACCTGGCCTGGAGCCTGGACCCGGCCCGCACCCTGGTGGTGCTCAACAAGTGCGACCTCACCGACGCCGGGGCCGGGGACTGGTTCCGCCGCGCCTCCTTCCCCTGCGTGGAGATCTCGGCCCGCACCGGCCGCGGCCTGGACACCCTGGCCCGGACTATTCGAGAAAGAGTGGCCGGCCGCGAGGCCGAGCCCGGCCCCGACGAGCTGGCCCCCAATGTGCGCCAGGCCGAGGCCCTGCGCCGCGCCCTGGCCGAACTGGAGGCCCTGGCCGCGGACATCCTGGACGAGGTGCCCTACGACCTGCTCGGCGTCCGCCTGGAGACCGTCTGCTCCCACCTTGCCGGCATCACCGGCGAGGTCACCACCCAGGGCGTGCTCGACGACATCTTCTCCCGGTTCTGCATCGGCAAGTAGGCCTCACTCCTGGCCCAGGGCCTCCTGGCAGGCCGTGCGGATGAGGTCCCTCTCCTCGGCCGGGATGCCCAGGGACTCCAGAAAGGCCTGGTGCTGCTCCGGGGCAAGGCGCTCGAAGTCAAGGTGCCAGCGGTTGCGGTCCGCCTGGCTTAAGCCCGCCTGCTCCAGGAGCGCCACCCATCCGTCCTTGCTGGCCGCGCCCCGCTCTCCCAGCGCGCCGGGCAGGAGCCGGAAGAGGGAGCCCGGCTGGGCGCGCAGGGCTTCCATCTCCCGGTCCAGTTCCGCGATGCGGCGGGCCAGCACCCCGGCCAGGCCGTGCCCGGGCGCGTCCAGGAGCCGGGCGATGTCGGTCAGGGAGAACCCCGCCTCGCGATAGCGGCAAATGCGGGCCAGCCGCTCGCAGTCGGCCTCGGCGTAGAGCCGGTAGTCCCCGCTGCTGCGCCCCGAGGGCGAGAGCAGCCCCAGCCGGTCGTAGTAGAGCAGCGTGCTGCGGGACAGCCCGAACCGCCTGGCCAGCCGGCCCACGGTGAGCGCCATCTCCTCCCTCCTCGGTCCTAGTCCTTGCGAGTGTAGCGGGTGAATTCTTCCGCCCCGGCGATCTCCGCCAGGGGCAGCATGCGGCCGGTGCCCAGGAAATGCGCCAGCATGTCCAGAAGCACCGCCATTTCCCGGGCGTGCTTGGCCTCGCCCTGCGCCGCGATCCAAGCGTTGCCCGCCGGGTCGAGCCCGGTGAACTCGTGTCGCCAGAGTGACCGGGTGCGGCCACCGGGCAGGTCCTCCAGCACGATCTCCAACTTCCCGGCGCGATGCCCGCCCACCCGGACGAACTCGATGCGCGCCGGCGGCTCGTAACGGCTCACCACCCAGACCTCGGGCCCGGGGTCCCCCGGGAAATCGGTGCGGAACACGCACCCGGCCTCGGCCACCCCGCTCTGCGTGTACACCAGGTCGCAGCGCCAGGGCTCGATCCACTCGTACTCACGCACCGGGCAGAGCAGGGGAAACACCCGCTCCCGCGGCGCATCCAGCACCCGCTCGATCTCCCGGACTACCCGTCCGGCCTTGAACTCCTGCACGGCTCCCTCCTGTCAGGTTGCGGTCCGCCGCCAGCCGGCGTCCCATGCGGAGAGGGAGGGTGCAGGGTGAAGCCGTAGTCAGGTCAAGCGGAAGATGGCCTGAAATTCACCTTGGTGCAGCGCGCCTTGCGGGGGGACCAGGCGCGGGTTTCGCAGCGGGGATGGATGGTGAGGGGGAGGTTCTTCTTGAGGAACTCGCTCGGCTTGCGCTCCAGGAGCACCACGTCGGCCGGGGACTGGACGCAGAACATCTCGCCCCAGTTGGTGGAATAGAGGATGGCCGCCTCCCGGATGCGCGGGTCCTCGCGCTGGGTGAGCAGGTTCACGACGACCAGGGCGCGGCGCACGCTCTCCTCCTTGAGCCCCTCCTCCACCCCGGTCTCGAAGGTGGCGTCGTGCGGGAAGAAGGCGTCCACCTCCGCCAGCAGCTCGGCCAAGTCGGGCACCGACACCGGGTTCTGCAGGGTGCCGCCGGCCACGTGCTGGCCGGGCCGGTAGATGCCGTTGGCCACCAGCCAGGCCAAGAGCCGCACCGGGGACTTGTCCCGGGAGAGCTCCTCGGGCTCGGCCTTGCGCTCGTCCCCGGCCTGGGCCGCGCCGCGCGCGATCCAGGTCATGGGCGTGCCGGGAATGCCCTCGCACCCGAACTCCACGGCCCCGAACAGACCCGAGGGCGGGTCCACGAAATGGGTCCGGGCCACCTTGCCCGGCTTGCTGCCGAAATGGGCCATGATCTTGCGGCCCAGCTTGGTGCGGTCCTCCTCGCTCACCGCGCTCTCCATGTCCAGGGCGCGCACCCGCTGCATGACCGACTCGTAGGTCTTGAACATGAAGTTGGAGACCATGGTGCCGGTCTCCATGTGCCGGGCGAATGCCCCCTGCTCCTCGGCCTTGCCGCCGGCCGCGGACGCGGGCGACACCGCGGTCTCCATGGGATGGCCGGTGACCGGGTAGAAGAACTCCAGGTAGCTGGCCCCGGTCAGGTCCTGGGGCCGGCCCGAGGTGCGGGCCGCGGCCGAGTACCCGGTCTTCTGCAGGAAGGCCAGGCGCATGAGGGCGGCCGCGTTCTTGCGCTCCGCGGCCCGGTAGTGCTCGAACACCTCCCGGAAGAGCACGGCGTAGGCGTCCACGTCCCACAGGTCGTGGCTGCCCGCGGCCAGGCGCTCCTTGATGCGGTCGCACAGCAAGACCGGGCTGGCCCCGGCCGCGAAGTACACGTCCAGGATGGCGAACTTCATCACCGACTTGAAGGGCTTCTTGAGGGCCTTGACGATCTGCCACAGGGAGGCCCCGAAGAACTCCTCGCGGCCGATGAGGCCCAGGTGCCCCAGGTCGGACACCGGCAGCCCGGCCGCGGCCCCGGTCTCCAGCCCGGCGACCGCCGCGGCGTAGGCGTCCTCCCCGGCCCCGGCCGCGGTGAACCACCAGGCGGGCAGCCCGCCGGCCAGGCGCACCACGGTGCGGTAGAACTCCTCCTTGAGCAGCTTGGCCTGGGTGGAGCCGGCGCTCTCCTGGTCGCTGGCCCCGAAATTGTTGGTGCGCACCGCGTCCAGGTCCATGAGGAAGAAGTGGACCTCCAGCCCGAACTTCTTGGCCGCAAAGGCCTCGACGGCGGACAGCTTGGCCCGGACCGCAGCCAGGGTCTCCCCGGACAGGCCCGGGGCCACGCAGGCCCAGAAGTCCAGGTCCGAGCCCCGGCCCTGGGCCACGGTGCCCACGCTGCCGATGGTGTACAGCCCATCCAGGGGCACGGGCTGGGCCGTGGGGGCGGCGGCCGGCGGGGTGGGCAAATGCTTGGCCAGGAGACCGGCCGCGGTGTGGTCCGGGGTG
>JAEXTU010000151.1 GCA_023453335.1 Pseudomonadota bacterium
CGTCCGCCCCGGTCGTCACGCCGGCCGCGGTCGCCGCCGCGGCCCCGGTCCCGGTCGCCGCCGGGTCGGCGTCCGCCGGTCTTGGCGAAGTCGGCCAGGTCGATCTCCTTGCCGGCGTTCTTCATGAGCACCGCTTTGTGCGACAGGCGCACCCGGCCGGTGGATTCAACCTCCACCACCATGACCTCGAAGTCGTCCCCGAGCTTCACGATGTCGGAGACGTTCTCCACCCGGTCAATATCCAGCTGGGACACGTGCACCAGGCCGTCCAGGCCGGGCATGATCTCCACCACCGCGCCGCAGTCCACCAGCTTGGTGACCCGGCCCTTGTAGATCTTGCCCACCTCGGCGGTCTGGTCGTGGTAGAGCACCATCTCCTTGGCCTTGAGCATGGCGTCCTCGTTGGGCGCGAAGATGTAGATGCGGCCGTCGTCCTCGATGTCGATGGACGCGCCAGTGGCCGCGGTGATGGCCTTGATGTTCTTGCCGCCGGGGCCGATGACCGACCGGATCTTGTCCGGGTTGATCATCACGATCTCCAGCTGCGGGGCGTGCGGGGACATCTCCGGCCGGGGCTCGGCCAGGATCTGGTTCATGTGTTCCAGGATGTGCAGCCGGGCGGCCTTGGCCTGCTCCAGGGCGCGGGCGAGCACGTCCTGGGGGATGCCCGAGATCTTGATGTCCATCTGCACCGCGGTCACGCCCTCGGCGGTGCCCGCGACCTTGAAGTCCATGTCGCCCAGCGCGTCCTCGTCGCCCAGGATGTCGGTGAGCACCAGGTACTCGTCGTCCTCCTTGATGAGGCCCATGGCGATGCCCGCCACCGGGCACTTCACCGGCACGCCGGCGTCCATGAGGGCCAGCGACGAGCCGCACACGGTGGCCATGGACGAGGAGCCGTTGGACTCCATGGTCTCGGACACCACGCGCAGGGTGAAGGGGAACTTGTCGTCCGAGGTGGGCAGCACCGGGGTGATGGCCCGCTCGGCCAGAAGCCCGTGCCCGATTTCGCGGCGGGAGGGGCCGCGCATGGGCTTGACCTCGCCCACGCAGTAGGGCGGGAAGTTGTAGTGGAGCATGAACTGCTTGGTGGCCTCGCCCTGCAGGCTGTCCATGCGCTGCTCGTCGCGGGTGGAGCCCAGGGTGGCCACGCAGAGCACCTTGGTCTCGCCGCGGGCGAACAGGGCCGAGCCGTGGGTGCGGGGCAGGAGCCCCACCTCGATGGACAGCGGCCGCACCGTGGTCAGGTCGCGGCCGTCCACCCGGACGTGCTCCTCCTTGATGCGGCGGCGCATGAGCTTCTTGCCCAGGCTGTCCACCATGTCCGGCACCAGCTTGAGCCGGTCGGGCTCGGAGGCCAGGAGCTTCTCGGCCATGGCCTGCATGACCGCGTCCTTGGCCGCGGACTTGGCGGCGCGGCGCTCCATTTTGGCCGTGAGGTCCAGGGCGGCCTTGAGCTTGGGTGTGGCGATCTCCTCGACCATGCGGGAGAGTTCGGCGTCCTCCTTGGGCGGGGTCACCGGCAGCTTGGCCACGCCGATCTCGGAGCGCAGGGCCTCCTGCACGTCGATGAGCGGGAGGATCTTCTCGTGGCCCCAGGCGATGGCGTCGGCCAGCAGGCTCTCGGGCAGGAACTGGGCCGCGCCCTCCACCATGACCACCGCGCTGCGGGTGCAGGCCAGCACGATGTTCAGGGTGCTGGCCTCCACCGCCGAGCAGGAGGGGTTGAGCACGAAGCTGCCGTCGATGTAGCCCACGCGGGCGCCGGCGATGGGGCCCTCGAAGGGAATCTTGGACAGGTGCAGGGCGGTGGAGGCGCCGGTCATGGCCAGCACGTCCGGATCGGCGCATTCGTCCGCGGACAGCACGGTGGCGATGATCTGGACCTCGTCCCGGAAGCCCTTGGGGAACAGGGGGCGGATGGGGCGGTCGATGAGCCGGGCCACGTGGACCTCGCGTGCGCTGGGCCGGCCGATCTCGCGGCGGAAGAAGCTGCCCGGGATGCGGCCCGCGGCGTAGGCCAGCTCCTTGTATTCCACGGACAGGGGGAAGAAGCCCTTGTCCATCTCCAGGGTCTGGGTCACGGCGGTGACCAGGACCACGGTGTCCTTGCTCTGGACCCAGACCGCGCCGTCGGCCTGGTTGGCCAGGCGGCCCACTTCCAGGCTGATTTCGGACGAGCCGAGGTTGACTGTCTTGCGGGTGACCTCAATGGGTTTGATCATGATACGCTCTCTTGGTTGGGGTGGGCGGCGTCTGGCCGCGTCTCCCCCGAGGTTCGCCGCCGGGAAGTTGTGATGATACCGCGTCGGGCGACGCCGCATCGTCCCAACCTCCAAGCGGCCGGTGACGGGGAAAGGGGGGCCCCGGGGACGGGGCCCCCTCCAGAAATGCTACTTGCGCAGGTTGAGGCGGCTGATCAGGTCGCGGTAGCGCTGGACGTCCTTGTCCTTCAAGTAGTTGAGAAGCTTCCGGCGCTGGCCGACCAGCTTGAGCAGGCCGGTGCGGGAGTGGAAGTCCTTCTTGTGCGTCTTGAAGTGGTCGGTCAGGTAGTTGATCCTGGCCGTCAGCAGCGCCACCTGGACTTCCGGAGACCCGGTGTCGCCCTCGTGCTGCTTGTACTCGTCGATGACCTTGGCCTTGTCGGCAGGAGTCATGACCACAGCGTTTCCTCCTTGTCTTGCGGCCTATGGGTTTCGGGGTTCGAGTCCTGCCACAGGCCGCGCAGGACCGCCCACCAGGGGGCGCCGTCCCTCTCGATGGTCTCGGCCAGGGCCAGCGGCTCGCCGCTGGGGTCGAGCAGCATGGCCCGGGGTCCCGGGGGCCCGTCGAGGGCCACCGCCGCGGCGGGCAGCGCAACGCCGTTCTTGACCAGCGCCACCTGTTCCGCGGTGAGCCGCGCCCGGGGCCAGTGGGGCAGGGCGTCCTTCAGGGGGATCACCTTGTCCGCCAGGGCCGCGGGATCGGCCAGGACCTCCTCTAGGCTGTAGGCCTGGCCGAGGTCGTAGGGATGGCTCGCCTCGCGGGTCAGCGCGGTGAGGACCGCCAGGCACCCCATCCGCATCCCCAAGCTGTGGACCAGGGACCGGATGTAGGTGCCGGCGGACACGCCGACCCGGAAGCGCACCAGCGGGAGGTCCACCGAGAGGACCTCCACGCTAGAAATTTCAATGGCCTTGACCTTGACCGGCACCTCTTCGCCGGCCCGGGCCAGGGCGTACAGCGGCCGGCCCTGGTGCTTGGCCGCGGACACCGGGGGGACCTCCTGCTCGGTCTCTCCCTTCCAGGCCAGCACCGCCTCGGCCACGGCCGAGGGGCTCAGGTGCTCCCAGGGCCGCTCCTCCTGGACAGTGCCCTCACTGTCATATGTATCCGTGGACAGGCCTAGGCGCAACTGTCCTGAATATGTTTTCTCGGCTCCTGTCAAGTAGGGACCCAGTTTGGTCCCCTGGCCCAGGAGCACCACCAGCACGCCCGAGGCCAGGGGGTC
>JAEXTU010000190.1 GCA_023453335.1 Pseudomonadota bacterium
CCTTGCTGAAGGTGCCGTGGGCCAAGGTGTCCAAGGTGGAGGAGCCGAAGTTGACAACATCGATGTTGTCCACGTCGTCGCCCTTGTACTCGGCAGTGGGCCGTAGCCAGATCCAGGTGCCGTTGGCCCCCACCTGGTTGGAGTCGTAGGCCTTGACCGAGGCCCCCGAGGCCAGGGTCAGGCGCACCCCGGCGCTGTCCAGGTTGAGCACCTTGGAGTTGGAGGCCAGGGTGGCCTGGGTGAAGCTCTTGCCCCCGTCGTTGGAGTACTCGTAGGCGATCTGGTCGGCGCCCACCGCGCCCGAGGCCAGGAAGCGCACCAGCACCGTGGACTCCGAGCTGCCGGCGATGCTGAAGGTCTGGCTGGCCAGGGCGTCGTCGTTGGTGGACATCCACAGGGTCTTCTCAAAGGCCTGGGAGGTGGTCTTGTGGCCGCCGAAGATGTACTTGCCCTCGAACTGGGTGTTGGCCATGTTCAGGAGTTGGTCGAAGAGCTGGCGGGCCTCGTAGCTGATCTGCTCCCGGTTGTCCGCGCCCACGCTGCCGGTGGCGGCCTGTTCGGCCAGCTCCCGGAAGCGGGTGAGGATGGTGTTGACCTCAATGAGGGTGTTGTCCGCGATGTTCAGCCAACCCTTGGCGTCCTCGGCGTTGGACTTGTAGCGCTGCAGGGCCTTGATGGAGTCGCGGTGGCCGAGCACCCGGGCGGTGCCCACCGGGTCGTCGGAGGGCCGGTTGATGCGCTTCTGGCTGGCAGCCTGGATGTTCAACTCCATGAGGTCCGTCAAGGACGAGTTCATGTTGTTGATGTAGAAATTGAAGCGCTGGCGTTGCGAGACTCGCATGGACATGGCTGTCTCCGCTAGTTCCTGAGGCCGAGCACGGTCTGCAGCATCCGGTCGGCGGTCTGGATGAGCTTGGCCGCCGCGGTGTAGGACGCCTGGAACTTGACCAGGTTGCTCATCTCCTCGTCCAGGTTGACCCCGGAAATCTCCTCCTGCCGGTCGGAGAGGTCGTCCGTCAGGGACTTGTTGTACTGGAAGTTGAACTTGGCGTTGGCGGTGTCCGAACCCACGGTGGCCACGATGCCGTTGAAATAGCCCTGCAGGGTCTGGGTGCTCTTGCCGTCCATGGAGGTGGAGATGTTCACCTTCAGGCTCTGGAGCTGGGCGATGGCCACCGCCTGGGTGTTGTCGCCGGCGTTGGCCTCTCCCGCGCCGTTGACGTGTCCGGCGCTGACGTAGTCCAGGTCGTTCTGGATCTTGTCGTTGATCTTGAGGTCCTGGGCCGTGGCGCCCTCGAAGTAGGTATTGACGCCCAGCGCCGCGTAGATGCCGGTGGTGTCCGTGCCGAAGGCGAAGGAGTAGCCGTCCTTGGCCTCGACCTTGAGTTCGTGGTTGACGATGCTGGCGGTGAGGTAGGCGCCGTAGGTGTTGTTCACCGCATCGCGCACGTCGGTGAGGCTCATGGTGGCCGGGTTGAAGACCTTGGTCGCGCCGAAGCTCAGGGGGCCGAAGGAGGCGGCCGAGGCCAGGGCTCCAGTGGACGTGCTGTACACGTAGACCATGGCCCCGCCGGACTGGATCTTGTCGTAGTAGTCCAGGCCCGAGGCCGCGCTGCCCAGGGCCGCGGTGTCCGAGGTCACGGCATAGGTGCCGGTGACCTCGGTGAACTTCTGGAGCCCCGCGCCCTGGCTGTGCAGGCGGTTGACCTCCCAGGCCATGGACTTGGCGAAGGCGTCCAGCTTCTCCTTGTAGCGGCCCACGTAGTTGTCCCGGAAATTGAAGTAGCCGGTGAGGCTGCCGCCGGTGAGCCGGCTCCCGTTGTCGCTTCCGGTGAAGTCGATCTGCGGGGTGATGTTCATCGCCGAGGAGGTGTTCTGGTACCAGTACAGGCCGCTCTTGGGCACGATGGTGAAGCGGTCCCCGGCCGAAAGCTGGGTGGAGGCGGTGTTGCCGGAGTTGGAGGCGGTGCCGAACCAGATGTGCAGGCCGCCGGCCAGCACCTTGCTGTTCTCGTCGTGGGCCGAGAAGGAGAGCTCGTTGCCGTCCTCGTCCTTGAGCCAAGTGACGCCGCCGTCCAGGGAAACCCGGAAGGTGGCGCTGTTGGCCGAGGAGGCGTAGCCCCCGTTGGTCACCTCGATGGTGTACTCGAAATCGTCGTTGCCCGAGAAATAGATGTTGCCGTCAAAGGACGAGCTGGGAAGCAGCTCCTTGAAGGACTTGGCGCCCTCGAACTTGATCTCGTAGACGTCGGTCCGGTCCACCAGGACCTGGCCGGCCTTGGTCAGGACGGTGAAATCGCCGCTGCCGTTGTCGATGACGTCCACGTCCAGCTTCGCGGCCAGGCTGCGCACCAGGGAGGCGCGCTGGTCGTAGAGGCCGTTGGTGTTGTTCTGCCCGGGCACGTCGTGGGAGTTGATCTGCTGGTTGAGCCCGGCGATCTGGGCCAAGATGTCGTTGACCTCATCCACCTCCTGGCTGATGAAGTCGTCCATCTGGGCCTGCATCCGGGCGATGTCGTCCGAGGCGTTCTTGAGGCCGTTCAGGAAGTTCTGGGTGGACCCGATGAGCGCCTCGCGGGAGCTGATGTCCTCGGGCTGGTTGGAGAGGTTCTGCCACTTCTCCCAGAAGGTGGACAGGGAGTCGTTGATGCCGTTGGTGATGCTCTCGTTGAACAGGCTGTCCAGGCTGGTGAGGTTGCCGTACAGGGCGCTGTAGCGGTTGGTGTCCGAACTCTTGTCGTTGTACTGCTCCTCGATGAAGTCGTCGAAGTGCCGGATGACTTCCGCGGCCCGCACCCCGGTGCCGATCTGCCCCGGCCGGTAGTCGATGGAGATGCCGTCCTCGAAGCGGACAGTCTGCCGGCTGTAGCCCGGGGTGTTGACGTTGGAGATGTTGTTGCCGGTAACCTCCAGCGCGCTCTGGTTGGCGAAGAGGGCCAGCTTGCCGATGTCGAGGATGGAATTGACGCCAGGCATTTAGGACCTCCGGCGGAGGATGGATGCCTCGGGGCGGTGGGTGGAGTAGCGGCCCCGGCCGGAATAGGTGGCGGCCGACTTGGGCTGAATTTCCTTGTGCAGGTATTCCAACAGGCTGCGGCTCTGATCCGCCAGGGCCTGGGCCATGATGGTGTTCTTCTCGGCCTGCACCGCGCAGGCCTGCTCGGCCTTGTCGGCCTGGCGCAGGGCCGTGGACAGGGCCGTCGCGTCCTCGACGGGCAGGCCGGTGAAGAGCTCCACCAGCCGCCGCGCCCCGGGCTTGGCCGCGGCCACCAGGGCGCGCAGGGCGCTGCGCTCCGCCGCGATCTGGCGCAGGAGCTCCTGGATGGAAAACTCGATGCGGCTGATCTCGGGAGCCCGGCGCTCGCGCAGCAGGGAAAATTCTTCCTCGAGAAGGCTGAAAAGCAGGGCCAGGGCCTGGTTCTGGCGGTGCATATTGGCGTGGATGCGCTCAAGCATGGGGTGGCTCCGTGTCCGCGTGATGGCCTTGCAGTCCGCATCCGGCGCGGGTTCCTCCGCCGGTCCCGGAATTCCGGACCCATCCGGCCCGGACCGGGGCGCACTGCGCTCCACCCCTGGTCTGCAAGTTCCCGGCCAGGTTCTGGCAAACCGCGCCAGGATTGGATCGCCTTGGAATCATGCCGTTTCCACGCCCCTGGTAAGGGAACTTTTTTCCCGCCGGGCTAGGTGCCCGGCTCCTCGTCACCCGACTCCATTGCCGGGGGGGTGACGTAGGACGCGGCCGGCCGGGGCAGGGACACCGTGCCCTCGTCCTTGGCCGCATCGCGGTAGGCCTGGGTGGCCCGCTGCGCGGCGCGGCCACCCTCCAGCTTGCGGGCCAGGTCCAGGGCCTGGTTCAGGGCCGCCAGGTCCTCGGGCCCCTGCGGCGTTACCGCGTCGGGTCCGCGGAAGCCTGGAGGGAAGATCAGCGGGACCGCGGCCGCGGGCTCGTTGTTCGAGGCGTCGGCCCGGTTCTCCGGCTCCAGCGGGGTCAGCCGAGCCGAGGCCAGGCGGTTGGCGTCGGTGGCGTTAAGTTGCATGCCCGCGGCGGCCTCGCCGTCGCGCCGGTCCCCGCCCTTCAGGTCCAGGCCCCTGGCCTCGGGCGCCAGGGGGATGCCCTTCTCGTCCGGGTGCAGGGGGCCGACCTCGGTCTTGCCTGCCAGGCGGGCCGCGGTGCCCGAGCTGGCCTTGGCCAGGTGGTCGGAGAGGTTCTCGTAGAGCATCTTGCCCAGGCCGATGCCGCCGGCCGCGGACATCTTCTTCATGAGCTCCTGGTCGAACATGGAGACGTAGGCCTCCTCCTCCTTGCTGTGGAGATAGCCCTCCTTGGGCACCGTGGAGCGCATCTGGGACCAGAGCTTGCCCAGGAAGATGGATTCGAATCCCTCGCAGGCCTGCTTGAGCTTCTTGTCCCCGTCCGGGCCGGCCGTCAGATTCTTGCGCAGGTTCTCGATGCCGCGCTTCTGGGACTGGAGCTCCGCCGCCTCGTTGGCGGCCCGGGCCTGGGCCGAATCAACCGGCATGGTCGCCATGCTAGATGACCTCCAGGTCCGCGTGCAGCGCGCCCGCGGACTTCAGGGTGCGCAGGATGGAGATGAGGTCGCGGGGGGTGGCGCCGATGGCGTTCAGGCCGTCCACCAGCTCGGACAGGGTGGCGCCCTCCATGAGGGTGAGCCGGCGGTTCTCCTCCCGCACCCCGATGTCGGTGGTGGGGGTGACCACGGTCTGCCCGGCCCCGAAGGGTGCGGGCTGGGACACCTGGGCCCCGGAGTTGATGACGATCTGCAGGTTGCCGTGGGCCACCGCGGCCTTGGAGAGCCGCACCCCGCGGCCCAGGACCACGGTGCCGGTCTTCTCGTCCACCACGATCTTGGCCTTGGAGTCCGGGCTCACCTCGATGTTCTCCAGGGAGGCCATGAGGGGAACCAGGTTGCCCTTGAACTCCTCGGGCACTGCGAACTTGATGGTGGAGATGTCCACGGCCTTGGCGTAGCGGTCGCCCAGGGCCTCGTTGATCTTGTCCACCACCTCGTTGGTGGTGGTGAAATCAGCGCTGTTCATGTGGATGGTCATGGCGTCCTGGCGGTTGAACTCGAAGGGCACGCCCCGCTCCACCACCCCGCCGTTGGGCACAATACCCACGGTGGTGATGTTCTTTTGGGCCTGGGCCGCCTGGCCCTCGGCCGAGAAGCCGCCCAGGGTCAGGGAGCCCTGGGCTACGGCGTAGACGTTGCCGTCCACCCCGGACAGGGGGGTCATGAGCAGCACCCCGCCCAAGAGGCTGGAGGCGTCGCCCAGGGAGGAGACCGTCACGTCCAGGCGGCTGCCCGGCCGGGAGGAGGCCGGCATCTGGGCGGTGACCATGACCGCGGCCACGTTCTTGGGCTTGAGCTTGCTCTGGTCCACGGCCACCCCCATCTTGTCCAGGAGGTTCACCATGGACTGGATGGTGAAGGTCGAGCCCTGCTTGTCGCCGGTGCCGGACAGGCCCACCACCAGGCCGTAGCCCACCAACTGGTTGTTGCGCACACCGCCGAAGCTGGCGATGTCCTTGAGCCGCACCGCCTGCGCCGGCAGGGGCAGGGCCAGGAGCAGGGCCAGCAGCGCGGCGGCGAACCAGGGGACGGTGCGGGTGCGAATGGCGGTCATGGTCGTCATCTCCCTAGAACGGCCACACGTTGTCCAGGAGCCGGGTGAGCCAGCCGGGCTTCTGCTTGTCGCCCAGCACGCCCTGGCCATAGTACTCGATATGGGCATCGGCGATGGAACTGGAGAGGATGGAGTTGTCCGGCCGCACGTCCTTGGAGCGGATGAGCCCGCGCACCACCAGTATCTGGTTCTCGTTGTTGACCTTGATCTCCCGGGCGCCCTCGATCTGCATCACCCCGCCGGGCAGGATGTTGACCACCCGGGCGGCCAGGGTGGCGGTCACGTTGGACTCCCGCTTGGTCTCGCCGGTGCTGGAGAACTTGTTGGAGGTCGAGGCCTCCACCTGGGAAGTGGCGCCGGGATGGATCTTGTAGCCCAGAGAGGGACCCACGGGCCACAGCCGGGAGTCGTTCTTGCCCAGCATGCTGGTGACCCCCAGGTTGAGGGAGGAGGTCTTGTCCGAGGTGGTGTCCGCCTTGGTGTCGCCCTTGGAGGTCTCCACGATGTTCACCTGCACGATGTCCCCCACCCGGCGGGCGCGGTTGTCGGAGAACAGGAACTCGCCTTGGGACGGGTCATAGAGGGAGCCGGGGTTCTCGTCGGCGGGCACGGCCTCGGCCGGGGGCGGGGTGAGCACCGGGGCCGGGGCCGGGTTGGTCTTAGCCGGGGCGCAGCCGGCCAGGAGGGCCGAAGCCAGCAGGAGGACGATCAGGATGCGGTTCATGGACGTATCCTCGGTCATGGCGGTCATTGCACGACCACGGTCTGGGAGTCGCGGACCACGGCCAGCACCTGCCGGCCGCTCTGGACGTTTTGCACGGGAATGCTCTGGCCGATCTTGCCGTCGGCCAGGGCAACGGCCGGGGTGGAGAGCTGCACCGAGCGGCCCTGGAACACCAGCTCCAGTCGGGCGCCCTTGGCCACCGCCGGGGCCTCCTCTAGGTCCTGCATGAGCAGTGGCTGGCCCTGGCCCACGGCCTTGGTCAGGCGCAGCCCGAAAGTGCGGCCGTCCCAGGGCTTGCCCTTGAGGTAGGCCAGGTTCACCCGGGCAAAGGAAATCTTGTCCGGCACCAGGGCGTCGCCCCGGTTCAGGGGCGTGGACGCGGCCGGGACGGTGGTCCACTGGTCCACAAAGACCGTGGCGTTGAAGCGCTTCCAGTTCTGGCCGCCCGGGACCCGCTCCAGGATGCGCAGGGTCAGGCGGCCGGCGGCCAGGTCCGAACCCAGCTCGAAATCCACGGTCCCGCCCTGGTCCTCCAGGAACACGTAGGCGGGCAGGTACCAGTCGCGCAGGGAAGTCTCCCCGGGCAGGCCCTTGAGCCGGGGCGTCAAGTATTCGACGGCCCGCCGAGCCAGTTCGTCCTCCAGCACCACCCGGCCGCCCCGCTGCACCACCAGCTGGCCGTTCAGCAGGCACAGCCCGGCCTGGGGGCCGAGCAGCCGCGCAAGCAGCGCTCCCAGGTTGTCCCGGGAGATGGTGCCGCGCTTGCCGGCATCGGCCGGAGCCGGGAACAGTTCCACGCCGGCCAGTCGCTGCCAGGCCTCGGCGTCGGGCTCGCCCACCGGGCGGGCCACGTCGCCCAGGCGCACCGTGTCGCCCTGCACCGCAGCCGCGGGCAGGACCTCGATGCGCCAGCGCAGGTCCGCGGCCCCGGCCGCGGCGCTTGTGAGCACCAGGGCCAGGAGGACCGGAAGAACCCGCAGGAAGTGCCGCATGCGCATGGAGGACTCCGCCTACCGCTTCAGGTTGGTGGCGATCTGGAGCATCTGGTCCGCGGTGGTCACCGCCTTGGAGTTGACCTCGTAGGCCCGCTGGCCCACGATCATCTGGACCATCTCGTCCACGATCTCCACGTTGGACATCTCCAGGAATCCCTGGCCGATGGTGCCCACGTTGTCGGTGCCCGGGGTGCCGGCGGTGGCGGTGCCCGAGGCGTCGGTGGACACGTAGAGGTTCTTGCCCACGGCCTTGAGGCCGGCCGGGTTGATGAAGGTGTAGAGCTGGATGTCGCCCTCGGCCAGGGCCGAACCGGCCTTGTCCATGGCGGAGATGTGCCCGGCCTCGGTGATGGTGATGTTGGCGGTAGCCGTGGGCACGGTGAACTCCGGCTGCAGGATGTAGCCGTTGGCGGTCACGATGCGGCCCGAGTTGTCCAGCTTGAACGCGCCGGCGCGGGTGTAGGCGTCGGTGCCGTTGTAGTCCACCAGGAAGAAGCCGTCGCCCTCGATGACCATGTCCAGGGGGTTGGTGGTGCTCTGGAAATCGCCCTGGGAGAAGAACTTGTGCACCGTGGTCGGCTTGACGCCCATGCCCACCTGCATGCCGGTGGGGATGAGGTTGCCGGCCTCGGTGGGCGACCCGGCGATTTTCAGGTTCTGGTAGAGCAGGTCCTCGAACTCGGCCCGGCTCTTCTTGAACCCGATGGTGTTCACGTTGGCCAGGTTGTTCGAGATGGTGTCGATGTTGAGCTGCTGGGCCACCATGCCGGTGGCCGCGGTCCACAGGGAGCGCATCATGGGAAACTTCCTCCTTACCGCACTTCGCCGGTGGCGATGGCCTTGGTGTCGATGTCGCCGGTGGTCTGGATGAGCTTGGTATAGGCCTCGAACCCGCGCTGCACTTCGATCATGTTGACCATCTCCGTGACCACCTCCACATTGGGCGCCTCCAGGTAGCCTTGCTCCACCGTGACCC
>JAEXTU010000213.1 GCA_023453335.1 Pseudomonadota bacterium
GTTCGCCTCCCCGGCCCCACCCTTCCAAAAAGACATGGAATTCTTCATCCAACAACTCCTGAACGGCCTGACCCTGGGCGGACTCTACGCGCTCATCGCGCTGGGCTACACCATGGTCTACGGCATCATCCAGCTCATCAACTTCGCGCACGGCGAGTTCTTCGCCGCGGGCGGCTACATGGGGGTCATCCTGCTCTCCTTCCTGGCCTCCATGGGCCTGCTGGAAACCCATCCCTGGATCTGCCTGTCCGCCTCGCTGCTCCTGTCCATGTGCTACTGCGCCATGCTGGCCATGGCCGTGGAGAAGATCGCCTACCTGCCCCTGCGCCGGGCCTCCCGCCTGTCGGTGCTGCTCTCGGCCCTGGGCATGTCCATCTTTCTGCAGAACGGGCTCATGCTCACCCAGGGCGTGTACGACAAGGCCTACCCCACCGGTTTCTCCCAGGGGAACTTCACCGTGGGCGCAGTCACCGTCTCCTACATGCAGGTGGTGATCCTGCTGGTGGCCGGCCTGCTCATGGTGGGCCTGAACGCCCTGGTGTTCAAGACCCGCATCGGCACGGCCATGCGGGCCACGGCCCAGGACAAGACCATGAGCGCCCTGGTGGGCATCAACGCCAACCGCATCATCTCCCTGACCTTCGCCCTGGGTGCGGGCCTGGCCGCGGCCGCGGGCATCCTGGTGGGCCTGTACTACGGCTCGGTGCGCTACGACATGGGCTTCGTGCCGGGCATCAAGGCCTTTGCCGCGGCGGTGCTGGGCGGCATCGGCAACATCACCGGCGCGGTGGTGGGCGGGCTGATCATCGGCATGGTGGAGATCATGGCCGCGGGCTATCTCTCCAGCCAGTACAAGGACGTGTTCGCCTTCATCATCCTCATCGCGGTGCTCTACTTCATGCCCACCGGCATCATGGGCGAGAATGTCGATGATACGCGGGTCTAGGAAACTCTGGCTGTACTACGCCCTGGGCATGGCCTGGTTCCTGGCCCTGCTCTGGCCGCTCATGGGCATCCGGGAGGCGGGGCTCAGCTTCCTGCCCGCGCTCCTGGTCTGGCTCAAGGTGGCGGTGGGCGTGGCGGTGTGCCTGGCTCTGTACCAGGCCAACGCGGCCGGCTACCTGGACTTCGCGGCCAAACCCCTGGGACGGGCGCGCAGCGCGGCGGGCCGCCTGGCCGGGCAGGCCCCGGCCTGGCTGTGGATCGTCCTGGTCGGCGCCTTCGCCCTGGCCTATCCCCTGTGGACCGGCCGCTACGGCCAGGACGTGGCCATCAGCGTGCTGGTGTACATCTGCCTGGGCCTGGGCCTGAACATCGTGGTGGGCCTGTGCGGCCTGCTGGACCTGGGCTACATCGCCTTCTACGGGGTGGGCGCGTACACCTACGCCCTGCTCTCCATCAATTTCGGGGTGTCCTTCTGGCTGTGCCTGCCCGTGGCCGCGATCCTGGCCGCCCTGGCCGGGTGCGTCATCGGCTACCCCACCCTGCGCATGCGCGGCGACTACCTGGCCATCGTCACCCTGGGCTTCGGCGAGATCGTGCGCATCGTGCTCAACAACTGGATGACCCTCACCAACGGCCCCAACGGCATCCTGGGCATCAAGGCCCCGTCGGTGTGGCTGCCCCAGTTCGCCGGCGGCCTGACCTTCGAGGCCTTCTACTTGAAGCGCCTGGACGCCCTCTACTACGTGATCCTGGGCCTCACCGCCCTCACCGTCCTGGCCGTGCACCGGCTGAACTTCTCCCGCATCGGCCGGGCCTGGGAGGCCATCCGCGAGGACGAGACCGCGGCCGAGCTCATGGGCGTGAACACCTTCCTGCTCAAGCTGTTGGCCTACGCCATGGGCGCGGTGTTCGGCGGCCTGGCCGGGGCCTTCTTCGCCGCGCGCATGCGCTTCGTGTCCCCGGAGAGCTTCACCTTCATCGAGAGCGCCATGGTGCTGGCCATGGTGGTGCTGGGCGGCATGGGCTCCATCCCCGGGGTGATCCTGGGGGCACTGGCCCTGGTGGCCCTGCCCGAGGTGTTCCGGGAGTTCGAGCTCTACCGCATGCTGGCCTTCGGCGGGGCCATGGTCGTCATGATGCTGTTCAGGCCCAAGGGCCTGTGGCCGGCCAAGCGCTTCGGCCAGCGCTCCGAGGAGTCGGAATAATGGGCGTCCCCATCCTCGAACTCCAGGACGTCCATGCCGGCTACGGCCGCATCGCGGCGCTCAAGGGCATCTCGCTCTCGGTTGCGCCGGGCGAGATCGTTACCATCATCGGGGCCAACGGAGCGGGCAAGTCCACCACTCTCATGACCATCTGCGGCATCGTGGCCGCCAGCGCCGGCCAGGTGCTCTACGACGGCGAGGTCATCTCCGGGGCGAACCCCGACACCCTGCCCCCGCGCGGCCTGTGCCAGGTGCCAGAGGGCCGGCGCATCTTCCCCCGCCTCACGGTGGAGGAGAACCTGAACATGGGGGCGTTCTTCCGCCGGGACCAGGACCAGATCGCCCGGGACAAGGACTACGCCTACACCCTGTTCCCGGTGCTCAAGGAGCGCCGCCGCCAGCGCGGGGGCACCCTGTCCGGCGGCGAGCAGCAGATGCTGGCCATCGCCCGGGCGCTCATGGGCAAGCCGCGGGTGCTCCTCCTGGACGAGCCCTCCCTGGGTCTGGCCCCCCTGGTGGTCAAACGCATCTTCGAGATTGTCAGACAGATCAACCAGGAGGACGGGGTGACCATCCTTTTGGTCGAGCAGAACGCCAACCTGGCCCTCCAGCTCGCCACCCGCGGCTACGTCATGGAGACCGGCAAGATAGTCCTCGAAGACTCCGCCGCGAACCTGCTCAGGAACCCGGAGATCCGGAAGGCGTACCTGGGGGAGTAGCACCCCTCTTCGCTGACAAGGAAGCCGGGGCCGCTGCGAGAACTGCTGAGCCCGGGCGGCAACCTTGCATCGGCGGGCCAGGCCGCATACAGTGCAGCCAGGAGGTCCGCCATGCCCGAGCCTGGTGAGCGCAAGACCCGGAAAGTGACTGGCGAGGACCTGCGCCTGACCTGCGGCCAGGAACTCTTCATCCAGCCGGCCGGTGACAACGCGAGATTGCGCTGCGTCTACCTGGGCCGGCGCAACCGGGAATACCTCATTGTGGACCCGCCCCTGGTGCCGGACTTCAAGACCCGCCTGGCCCCCGGGGTTCGGGTCACCGCCCGGCTCCTGCACGAGGGCACGGCCTACGGCTTCGTGTCCTCCATCCTGCACGCCAGCCTGAAGCCCAGCCCCCTCATCTTCCTGGACTACCCGTACACCGTGGAGGTGCTCAGCCTGCGCTCCTGCGAGCGGGTGGAGGCCTTCGTGCCGGCCAGCCTGGTCCTGGACAAGGGCACGGCGCACGGGGTCATCACCGACCTGTCCTGCAGCGGCTGCCGCTTTGCCGCGGACATGGAGTCCGCGCCCGACGCCCTGGCCCCCCTGACCGCCGGGTCCGAGGTCAGGCTGGCCTTCTCCACCGCGGGCGGCGAGTCCGTGTCCAACCTGCCGGCCACGGTGCTCAACGTGCGCCGCGAGCGCGGGGCCATCCACCTGGGTCTCAATTTCGCGGACGTGGGCCGGGAGAACGAACTGGCCATCGCCAACCTGGTGGCCGACCTGAGCCGCTTCGCCAACCGCTAGCCGCCGGGAGTCTCCGGCCGGAGTTCAGGCCTGCCCGGAGAGCAGGCGGGCGATGTGCTCCCGCAGGGAGGCCAGTTTCTCCACCACCAGGTCCTCCTGGCTGGGGAAGCACTCCGGGGACAGCTCCACCGTGAGGTGCCCGGCAAAGCCGCCCCGGGCCAGGGCGCGCAGCACGTCGTCCAGGGGAATCTCCCCCTCCCCGGGCCAGAGG
>JAEXTU010000215.1 GCA_023453335.1 Pseudomonadota bacterium
CAAGGAGGAGACGCACCATGTTGTCCCTGCTCAAGAAGCCCGCGCCCACCCCGGCCTCGCCCGTGGAGAAGATCACCGAGGCCAAGGATCTCTTTCTCTCCGGCAAGTTCCCGGTGGTGACCACCGAGGCCATCCCCACCAAGGACATCCGCCTGGTCATCGGCCTGGTGGCCTTCCGCGGCTACGACATGGAGCAGGCCTTCTACGGCAGGGTGAGCCGGGCCATCTCCCACGGCGCGCACGCGGTCATCGGCTACAAGGAGAACGTGGCCTTCCACCCGGACGGCAGCCGCTACGTGTCCTGTTACGGCACCGCGGTGCGCATCAACGACAAGCCCAAGGAACAGCCGCAGGTCCAATAGGCCGCGGCCGGGAACGATTTTTCGGGCAGTGCCCCGCGCAGGCGGGTCCCTGCCCTTTTACGCTTTCAGACCAGGGAGAGCAGGGACTGGATGAGCAGGTCGTCGTCCACCCGGGGCGCGCTCTGGGACGAGACCAGGGGCAGGCCCAGGACCTCCGCCCCGAGGCGCCGGATCTTCTCGGGCTCCAGGGGCCGGGGATAGGCCCCCAGGCGGGAGTCCACCAGCACGAAGTTGAGCAGCCGGCCGCGGGAGACCTCCTGGGCGCAGGTGCCTTGCAGTGTGGCCAGGAGGGCCTTGACCGCGCCGTACAGGGACAGGCCCAGCATCTCCGGGTCCGGGCCGGGATTGGGCACGAAGACCTTGGGGCAGTCGTTGGCCGCCACCGCCTCCCCCACCCCGCCGGGCAGCAGGGTGGCCAACAGGCTGGTGTAGAAGCTGCCAATGGGGAAGCAGATGAGCTCGGCCTCCCGGATCAGGCTCTTCACCTTGTCCCGGATGGACACGTCCGCGGGCGCGGGGTCGTCCAGGCCGCGGCACAGGTGCAGGCTCTTGATGGGCGAATCGAGCGGCGCGGCCTCCTTGGCGGTCAGGTTGTGCTGGCCCAGCACCCGGCGGCCGTCGGCCAGGTCCGCGCAGAGATGGAGGTCCCGGGCCACCACCGGCCGCACCGTGCCCCGCACCTCGGCCAGCTTGGAGAAGAGGTAGACCACCGGGTCGATGTGCCGGTTGTTCACGAAATAGCCGCCGGCCAGGATGAGGTTGCCGATGGAGGCCCCGCGCAGGTCGAAATCCTCCGGCATCTGGTCGCGGAAATAACCCAGGTGGTTGCGGATGATCTTGCGCATGGGGTCGGGCACCTCGCGCACCAGCCGCACCTTGCCGTGGATGAACCTGTCCAGGGTCTCGGCCAGTTCCGCGGGCTCTCGGTCCTTGGGCAGGCGGTGGGCGAAGAGCTCGTAGATGGCCGGGTTGCCGTGCACCGAGCGGTCGGCCAGGGCCATGAGCCGGTTGCGCACGTCGCCCACGGCCGGCATGTGGAAGGCCCGCCGGATCTCCGCCGAACTGCCCCCGGAGTCAAAGGGGGTGATGATGTGGATGGAGTTGTGGGTGTAGTCGATGAGCTTCTGGCTCAGGGTCTTGAGCGCGGTGCCCCCGCTGAAGAACAGCACCTTGGGCCCCAGCTCCGGGGCCTTGCGGTAGCGGGCCAGCCGGATGCGATCCGGCAGGAGCGCGGTGCGGGCGAGGGAGACCTTGAGCACGGCCGGGCCTAGAAGTAGTCGAGCAGGAGCTGCGCGGCCGCGGCGAAGTCCGCGCCGCCGGTCAGCTCGTACACCGGGCAGCCGTCCAGGAGGTCCAGGTAGGCCTCGGCGCTGAAGTCCGGGGCGGCCAGGTCGGGGTTGTCGCTGTAGAACAGGCCCACGTCCTTCATGAATGCGGGCAGGAGGTCCGGCCGCTGCCGCAGGTCCACCCGGGCCGCATGCAGGGGGCCGCCGTCCCGCTGCCAGTTGAGCAGCACCAGGCCGCACATCTCGGCCGAGAGCCGGAACCGGCCCGGGCCGAAGCACTGGTCGATGAAGGCGTCGACCTTGTGCTCCAGGCTCCACAGCTCGTCCGGGGGCAGGGCGGCGAAGCGCCGGCGGTCGGCCTCGGGCATGACCGGGGCCAGGGCCGGGTTGTGCAGCACTGTCCCGGGGTTGATGCGGGGCATCTTGGCTAGGCCGTACATGGTGAGCGCGCCGTTCCGGCGCACCATGAGCCGGTCGTTGGACACGAAGTCCAGGCCGTGGTTCATGGCGTGCAGGGCCAGGGTGGACTTGCCCATTCCCGAGAACCGGGCCTGGGCCTGGCCGCGGCCGGCCGGGGCCACGCCCGCGGCGTGGAAGAGCAGGCAGCCCGCGTCCAGGGTCCACTGGATGAAGCGGTTGTTGATGAAGTTCACCACCTGGTTGTCGTTGGCCGCGCACGGCCCCAGGGCCAGGTGGACGCCGCCCCCGAACAGGAAGACCAGGCCGGTGATGCGCTTGCGAACCAGCCGGCCGTCGGCCAGGTCCGCGAACTCTTCCTTGATTTTCGTCTTGCCGGGATCGGGCTGCTTCACCGTGAGCGACACGCCCAGGCCCGCAAGGTCCGCGGGGTCCGGGGCCGGCCCCTCCAGGGCGGTGACCGCCACGTCCGCGGAAGCGCTCGCGGCCAGGAAGTCCTTGAAGTAGAAGGCCAGCTTGTCGCGCAGGGCCACCGAGTCGGTGCGCACCGCGATGCGGTAGCCGTTGAAGTCCAGGGTCAGGGCCAGGTCCGCGCGGCGGCCCGCGGCCAGCTTCCCGGCCAGGGCGGCCACGGTGAGGCCGCTCATCGGGCCAGCCTCGCCAGCACGTGGTCCACGTAGAGTTCGTTGACCTTGATGTTGTTGGCCACCAGGAGTCCGCGGAACCCGCCGAAGGCCGAGACCTCGAAGACCTTGGGGCCGTCCGGGGTCTCCACCACGTCCACGCAGGTGAAATCCAGGCCGAAGAGGTCCTGGGCCTGGCGGGCCATCTCGACGAGCTCCGCCGGGGGCTCGTAGGCCTGGTACATGCCCCCGGAGCGGGTGGTGGTGTTCCAGGACTTCTCGCTGCCCGCCCGGGCGTAGGTGGCCAGGTACTCGCCGCCCAGGAAGGTCACGCCCAGGTCCTTGCCCATGTGCTCCACCATGCGCTGGATGTACATGACCGGGTTGCCGTTGTTCTGGAAGCTCATGATCTCGTCCCGGGCCACGTCGTTGTTCTCGATGACCACCATGCCCCGGGCCTTGGAGGTGTAGAGCGGCTTGAACACCGCCCGGCTGAAGCGGGCCACGGCCTGGCAAGCCAGGTCCACGCTCTCGGTGATGACCGTGTCCGGCATGGGGATGTTGCCCAGGCGCAGGGTCACGGTGCAGGACAGCCGGTCGATCATGCGCAGGATGCGCTCGGGGTCCGAGAACATGGGCACCCCGGAGCGGGCCACCAGGCGCAGGACCTCCAGGCGGTCCATGAGGTCCGGGGAATAGGCCGGCCCCACCTTCTTGACCAGGACCGCGTCCATCTCGGTGAGGTCGTAGCCCGAGCACATGACCCGGCCCGAGGCCAGGTCCAGGACCATCTCCGCGGGGTCCACCAGCAGGCGGAACCCGGTCTTCTCTCCCACGGTGTCGGCCAGGAGTTCGGAGGACCAGCCCCCGGGCACGCCGACCACGGCGATGCGTTTCATGCGGGCAACCTTTCGGGCAAGGGGTTAGAGCACCACGGCGTCCTCGGGCAGGGCGAACTCCTCCCAGGGCCGTCCCTGGTGGGCGGCCATGCGGTCCAGGAGGTAGACCCCGCGCAGGAACATGTCCTTCACGAAGCGCCGGTTGAGTTCGAAGCGGGCCGAGGTGATGAAGGAACGGGCCAGGCCCAGGCAGAGCCGGGCCTGGAAGGTGG
>JAEXTU010000385.1 GCA_023453335.1 Pseudomonadota bacterium
GGCGAGATGACCTCCCGCCCGACCTCCACCTCCTACCGGAAGGGTGCGGCCCTCATCATCGTCCTGGCCACGTTGCTGGCCCTGGTCCCCTCGGTCTACGCCCTCCTGGACGCAAGCTTTGTTCAGACCCGCGAGCCCGCCCTCCTGGCCAACGAGTACCGGGCGGGGACACTCGCCGATTCCGGCATCGCCATCGCCCTCAATCTCCTTTCCCAGGACACCGACCCCTTGTCCGACAGTCCACGCGAACCGTGGTGCGGCGGGCGGCCGGGCCTGGAGGGCAAGCCCCTGCCCGTGTGCAATACCCACGGCCTGACCGTGACCGTGGTTCCCTGCAACGCCTACCTCAACCTGAATGCGGTGCTGACCGGCAAGGAACCGACTCCGGACCGGCCCAATCCGACCCGGGAGCGTCTGGAGAAGGCCCTGGACATCCTGTTGCTCACCCAGAAAAAAGGCCACACCCTGGTCCTTGCCCTGCAGGACTGGATCGACGCCGATAGTTCCCAGAGGTTGCCGGGTGGCGAGGGGATGGCGTATGCTGCCGAAGGAAAGGGATATATCCCCCGGAACCGGGAGATCCTCCGGCCGGAGGAAGTCCTGCTGATCGCGGGCTGGGAATCCGTCAACCCGTACTGGATCAGGGCGAATTTCACCGCCTGGGGTGAGGCCGAACCGGTACTGAACATCAATTTCGCGCCGATTGCGGTGCTGGAGGCCCTGGTTCCCGAAGTTGCCCAATACCGGTCCCAGATTGTGGGATTCCGGGATTCAACGGGCTTCCAAGACGTGAGCCAACTCCTGACCGTCGCCGGCCTTGACCAGGAGACCTACGCCAAGATAGCGCCGTTCCTGACCACCCGTTCCGACTTTTTCCAGGTGACGGTCCAGGCCGAGGCCGGCAGTTGGGTGGAAGTCCGGCGGTTTGTCGTCAGGCGCAGCATCTCAACCGGAAAGCTCTCCATCATCTGCGAGGACGTGCTCTTCACCGGGGCCAAGAGCTGAGGAACACATGCGGGCAAAACGATTCCACGTATTGCACTTCCCGGAGAACACTCCGGAATGGCTGCGCTTCGAGGGCGGTACCAGCACTCCCACCGAGCCTCCGGCCGAGTCCTCCGGGCTGCCGGTGGTGGTGGTCATTCCCGACCGCTTTTTTTTCTACCATCTTCCCCCCGACCTGGCGGTCAAGGGAGAGCGCCGGCAGCGGGCAGCGGTGGCCTTGCGCCTAGGGCAGGTCTTTCCCGCCCCGGGGCCGAACCAGGAATGGGGCGTCCTGCCCCCGGGCCCGGCCGGCATGCCCGGATTCTACACCCACCCCGGCCTGGCCGACTTCTGGGAAGAGCACCGGGAGGTGCTGGCCCAGGCCTCCCTGGTGACCACCCCCTTCGCCCTGGCCTGGTCCTGGGCACAGGCCAAGGCCCTGGAGGAGTGGACTCTGCCCGGCGGCAATGGCGACGGCCCGGCGGCCATGTTCCGCCAAGGGGAACTGCATGTGCTGCATGACGCGGCCCGGCAGGCCCGAGACCTGGCCGCCGCGGGGCAGGAACTTCCCCCGGCCCTGGACTGGCGCGAGGTCCTGGCCCACAGCGGAGAGCCCGGCCTGGCCTGGTCCCGGCTGCGCATCCCCCTGCGCGGCTTCGCCAGCGTCCGCATCAACCTCCGCCCCTTTGTCTACGCGGCGGTGGCCCTGACCATGGCCTCGCTCCTGCTCTACACCATCCCGGTTCGCAGCCTGTTCACCTATTCCCGGGCCGCCAAGGCCTGGGAGCAGGCCCGGCACGACCTGTACGCCAAGGGCCTGGGTGCGGAGCCCGGCCGCGATCCCTTCGGCCAGTTGGTGGCCAAGCTGGAGCGGCTCAAGGGAAGACAGGGAGACTCCCTGGACCTCCTGGAATTCCTGGCCGGCCTCTCGGCCAACGCCCCGGACACCCTGGAGGTGGAGACGGTGAACATCACCCCGGCTGCCGGCACGGTGTCCGGCAAGGTCGGCACCTACGAGGCCCTGGAGGCCTACCTCAAATCCCTGCCCAAGGACGGCCCGCTCGGCTACACCCTGGAACAGGCCACCAACATACCGGGCGGGGTGGGCTTCACCCTCAAGATAGCCCCCAGCCAACCCGGAGGCCGGCAATGAGAATCGAGGACATCCCCTACATCCAGGAGCTGTCTCCGGCCCGCCGCCGGCGGGTCCTGGCCCTGGGCGTGCTCGGGTGGGCGGTCATCCTGCTCATGGGCTGGCTGGCCCTGACCGAGGCCGCGGTCCATTCCCGCCAGGGCATCGCGGAAATGGGCAAGGAGATGGACCGGGCTGTGGGGCTGGTCGGCCAGGTCATGCACCTGGAGGCCCAGTTGGCGGCCCTCTCCGGCCTTGCCCCCCTGGCTGCGGCCCAGCAGGTGGTGCGGGACCAGGGCCTAGAGGGCAAGCTCACCGCCATCCGGCCCACCCAACTGGGCGGCGGCGTGGAGGGCGTGCAGATGATCTTCGAATCCCTGGACCTGCCCCAGCTAATTGAATTGCTCAAACAATTGCGGGCCCGCGGCGGGCTGTCCACGGTTTCCTCCACCCTGAGCCGGCGGCTGGACACCCGCGACCGCGCCGACCTACAACTGGTCGTGGTGCGCTGACCCGGCCATGCCCGCGCCCCTCGCCCCGCCTTCCGGCCCCGGCCCCCTGCGCCACCTGGCCAAGATACTCCTCGGCGGGTTGGGCTTCATTCTCGCCCTTGCCATGGGCCTGGCGCTCTTTTTGCCCTGGGATCTCATCTGGCCCCAGGCCCTGGCCCCGGCCGCGGCCACGGCCCCCCGGGTGGCCCTGGGATGGCGAAGCCAGGAGACCCCCACGGCCCGCGGCTTCACCCTGCAGCG